>CAISKJ010001679.1 GCA_903885885.1 uncultured delta proteobacterium | reverse complement strand
CGAGATCAACGCCGACGACATCGCCCGCGGGCTGCTGTTCGGCGACCACCCGCTGGCGCAGCGGATCATCGGCCCGCGCCGCAACGTCGTGGTGTACGAGGGCGCCGCCACGAGCGGCTACGAGACGGCCGGTCTGCCCCTCCCGGGGGCCGTGGCCAACGGCTGCCCGATGACCGCGCTCCCGCGCACCGAAGCCTTCGCCGCCTCGGTGGGCGTGATGTGGGAGTTCAACCGCCGCCCCAGCGCGGCGGCGCCGAACGACCCCGCGCGCGACACCTGCAGCGAAGAAGAGAGCCAGATCTTCGTCAACGGCAACATGCTCACGCAGCGCGCGGGCGGCGCCGACGACTGGCCCTCCGTGGGCGCGGGCGATGGGTGCTTCGGCGACACGGCGGGCCTCGCCACCATGGGCACCTTCGGCGGCAACGAGCCGGGCGCTGGCCGCGCCGCGGGCTCGCCCTTCGGCCTCGACGGCGACGAGGTGCTCACCACGCCGGCGCTGCCCCGCCTCGACGACGAGCTCTACGACTTTCGCACGGTGGTGCGCGACAACGCGCGCACCATGCAGTTTCGCTTCGGGACCGACGGCGACGAGATGATCCCCGTGATCGCCTTTCAGACCCTGTCGCGCGTGAACGACACCGACGCCGACGGCGACGGCTGGAGCGACATGGTGGAGGGCGACTGCACCGTCGACACCGACAACGACGGCACCCCCGATTACCTCGACACCGACTCCGACAACGACTGCCTCAGCGACGCGCGCGAGAACGCGAGCGGGCGCACCGACGCGATGCTCCCCGGCGCGGCGGACCTCAACTGCCCCGACGCGGCGCCCATCTGCGACCGCCAGGCCGGCGTGTGCCTCTGCAACGCCGACCGCGACTGCACCCGCGGCGCGGGCGCGCCCGTGTGCGACGCCGCCACGCGCACCTGCGTGCGCTGCAGCACCGACGCGCAGTGCGCCGCCCTCGACCCCGCGCGCCCCGCCTGCGCCACCATGGGCGCCAACGCGGGCCGCTGCGTGCCCTGCAACACCGACGCGCAGTGCTCGGGCGCCACGCCCCGCTGCGACACCGCGCAGAACATCTGCGTGGCCTGCGTGACGAGCCGCGACTGCGCCGACCCCTCGATGCCCGTCTGCGACGCCGTGACGCGCGTGTGCCGCCCGTGCTCGCCCGCGACGGCCACGGCCGACTGCACCGAGCCCGGCGTGCCCGCCTGCGCGTCGATGGGCGCCAACGCGGGGCGCTGCGTGCAGTGCGTGATGAACTCCGACTGCCGTTCGGGCGTGTGCGACACCGCGAGCAACACCTGCGTGGGCTGCACGAGCAACGCCGACTGCGCGGGCGCGACGCCCATCTGCGACGTGGCGCGGCGCATGTGCCGCCCGTGCTCGGCGACGATGTCCGGCGACTGCTCGGGGGCGACGCCCGCGTGCGCAGCCTCGGGTCGCAACGCGGGCCGCTGCGTGCAGTGCACGGCCGCCAACGCGATGGCCTGCACGGGCGCCACGCCGGTCTGCGACACGCTGGTGAACACCTGCGTCGGCTGCGTGGTCGGCTCGATGTCGCCCGCCTGCGTGATGAACCCCGAGGGCACCGCCTGCGTGGCCGACGCCGGCGGCGCGCGGCGCTGCGGCTGCGCGCTCGACCGCGATTGTGGTGCCACCGACTCGGGGCGCATCTGCGACCCGTCGACGCGCCGCTGCCGCGACGGCTGCTGGCCCGGCGAGGCGCACAACGGCTGCCCGACGGACCTCGCGTGCAGCTCCGACGACGTGTCGCAGCCCGGCGTGTGCGCGCCCGGTTGCTTCCGCGACCTCGACTGCCGCCAGCCGACGCCGTACTGCGCGCGCACGGGCGACGGCGGCGTCACGCCGGGCACCTGCGTCGAGTGCCGCACCGACGCGCACTGCGCGGGCCGCCCCGACGGTCGCACGCGCTGCTCGGCAGCCAACGTGTGCGAGCAGCGCATGGCCGAGATCACCGGTGGCGCCGACGGCTGCGGCTGCCGCGCGCGGGCGACGGGTCCCGCTCGCTTCGGCCTCTTCGTCTTCGGCCTGTGGGCCGTGGCCTCGCTCGCCCGCCGCCGTCGTCGGTAGGAATTCGCCCGCCCGTCGAGCCCCGCCGCGCGCGGGGCATTGCTCCCACAGCCGTGACACTCTGCTACGCCGGGGCGCCTCCTCGCAGCCCCGGTGGGGGGCTCCATTGTGGGGGCACGGCGCGTGCTCTTGCGTGTGCGCACGCTTGCACACCGTAGGAGGCGACGCATGACGACCCCGGCCGATCCGCAGCGAGAGGTGCTCTCGCTCCTCGAGGAGGTGATCGACTTCGAGTACGACACCCTCGAGGCCTACAAGCTCGCGGTGAACCACCTCGCCGACGACGCCCTCCGCTGGCGCGTCGAGAGCTTTCTCGACGACCACACGCGCCACGTGGAGTCGCTCACGCTCGAGATCGTCGCGATGGGCGCCGAGGCGCCCGAGGGGCCCGACGCCAAGTTCCTGATCACTGCGGGCAAGGTGTTTCTGGGACTCCTGCTGGGTGACCGGGCCATCCTGGGCGCGCTACGCGCCAACGAGGGCGACACGAACGCCCTCTACGAGCGGGCGGCCTCGCGGCTGGAGGTCTCGCCGCCCCTGCGGCGCATCTTTCTGCAGCACCTCGCCGACGAGCGCAGGCACCGCGACTGGCTCGAAGGCCGCATCGCGCAGAGCCGCCGCGAGACCGCGCAGGCGGGCTGAACGCTCGACCGCGGCGCGATCGCTGCAAACGCATCCACGCATGAACGCCTCTCCCACCCAGCCCTTCCCCTCGGACCCCGACGCCTCTCCGCGGCGCCAGCCGATGATCGATCCGGGCCCCGCGCTGCCGCGACCGCGCGAGCCGCTGCCGGGCGATCCGCCGCGCATCGACCCTGAGCCGTACGCGCCGCCGCGGCACGACCCGGTGCCCGGCGAGCCCCCCAGCATCGACCCCGGAGCCCGACGAGGCGCCCGCGCCCGACGCCCCCCACCTGCCGCCCGAGCCGGGCCACCCGATGCCCCTCTGAGGGCCCCCTACGCCCGTCGCCCGAAGGCGCCGATGAGCACCACACCGACGCCCGCCGCGCAGAGGGCCGCCAGGACGGGTGTCACATCGGCGCCGAGGGTGAAGGTCATTGCGGCCACGAGCGACGGGAGCTGCACCACGGAGGCTGCGAGGTAGAGCGCGATGGTGTCGGCCGAGGCCCGCGCGGCGGGGTCGCCGGCGCGCTCGCCGAGGCGCGCGAAGAGGCGCTTGTGCATGGCGTGGTGCGCGGGCACACCGAGCAGCACGGCGAGGCCCGTGACCCCGAGGAGCGCCCACGCCACGGGCGTGAGAAAGGGGTTGAGCAGCGCGCGCATCTCGCGCATGTCGGCGGTGAAGACGATCTTGCGAATGAGGGTCTCGGCGCCCAGCGAGACGGGCGACGAGACCGCGAGCACGGCGACGAGGGTGCTGCGGCGCATCGGCGACGACATCGCCGCCGACACTACACAGCGTTGGGGGTTACGACGAGGGCTGCGCGGCCGCGGTGGTGACGGCCTGCTGGAGGAGCGCCGTGAGGCGGCGCGCGAAGCGCTGCGGGTCGTCGATGGGGGTGCCCTCGGTGAGGAGCGCCTGGTCGTAGAGCACCTCGATCCACTCGGCCACCTGCGGCGACGAGGGGTCGCGCTCGGCGACGGTGCGCAGGCCCTCGACGAGCGGGTGCTGCGGGTTCACCTCGAGGATGCGCTGCGGCGCGGGAACCTCGCGGCCGAGGGCGCGCATCACGCGCTCCTGCGCGGGGGTGATGCTCCCGGCGGCGAGCACGAGGCACGCGGGCGAGTCGGTGAGGCGCTCCGACGCGCGGACCTCTTTCACGCGGCCGCCGAGCACGGCGCGAGCGCGGTCGAAGAGCGACTTGAGGAGCCCGCTCTTCTCTTCGAGGTTCTTCTTCTCTTCGTCGGAGGCGTCGACCTTGAGGTTGGCGTCGGTGACCGAGACGAGCTTCTTGCCCTGGAACTCGCGCAGCCCCTCGACGGCCCAGGTGTCGACGGGGTCGACCATGAAGAGCACTTCGAAGCCCTTCTTCTTCACGCCCTCGAGGTGCGGCGAGTCGGAGACCGTGCGCAGGTTGTCGCCCGCGGCGTAGTAGATGGCCTCCTGCCCCTCGGGCATGCGGCCCACGTAGTCGGGCAGCGAGACGAGGCCCTCGCCCTTCGAACTGTCGAAGCGGACGAGCTTCGCGATGCGGTCTTTGAAGTCGCGGTCGTCGGCGCGGCCGCCGCGGAAGTCGTCGACGAGGCCCTCTTTCAAGATGCGGCCGTAGTGGCTCCAGAAGGTGGCGTAGTCGTCGGGGTTTTCTTTCGCGAGCTCGTCGAGGCGGTCGAGCGTCTTGCGGGCCACCTGCTTGCGAATGGCGCGCACCACCGACGAGTCTTGCAGCGTCTCGCGCGACACGTTGAGCGGGAGGTCATCGGAGTCGAGCACGCCGCGCACGAAGCGGAGCCACGTGGGGACGATGGCCTCGCAGTTGTCCATGATGAACACGCGCTTCACGAAGAGCTGCACGCCGCGGCGCGACTCGCCCTGCTGCGCGTCGAGGTCGAAGGGCGGCGTCGAGGGGACGAAGAGCAGCCCCACGAACTCCTGCGAGCCCTCGACGCGGAAGTGCGTCCACGCGAGGGGCTCGTCGTAGGCGCGCGCCACGTGGCGGTAGAACTCCTGGTACTGCTCGTCGGTGACGTCGGCCTTCGGGCGGCGCCACAGCGCGCTGGCCTTGTTGGCGCTCTCGAACTCACCCTTGTCGTTCTGCACGAGAATGGGGTGGCCGACGAAATCGGAGTAGCGCGTGACGAGCTCGCGGAGGCGCCAGAGCTCCAGAAAGTCGTCCTGGTCTTCGCGGACGTGGAGGGTGATGGTGGTGCCGCGCTTCGCGCGCTCGGCGGGCTCGACGGTGAACGAGTCGCGGGCGTGCGAGGTCCAGCGCCAGGCGTCTTCGTGCCCCGCGGCGCGCGACACCACGTCGACGTGCTCGGCCACGAGCCACGCGGAGTAGAACCCCACGCCGAACTGCCCGATGAGGCTCACGTCGCCGTTGTTGCGCGACTGAATGGCCTCGAGGAACTTGCGCGAGCCCGAGTGGGCGATGGTGCCGAGGTTCTCGACGAGCTCGTCGTGGGTCATGCCCACGCCGGAGTCTTCGATGGTGATGGTCTTGGCGGCCTTGTCGGCCGAGATGCGAATCTCGAAGGCGGTGTCGTCACCGAGGAGGCCCGTCTCGGTGAGGGCGCGGAATTTGAGCTTGTCGATCGCGTCGGAGGCGTTCGACACGAGCTCGCGGAGAAAGACTTCTTTGTGGCTGTAGAGCGAGTTGATGACCAGGTGCAGCACCTGGCTCACCTCGGCCTGGAAACGGTGGGTCTCGACGCGGGTCTCTGCGGCTTCCATGAAGGTCTCCCGTGGGGATACGAGTGGGGTCACGCTCGATGCGCGCGCATCGGTAACCACACCCGCCGCCCCGGTAAAGGGCTTATTCACACGGGAGACCTGCGGGGCGCGGAGGCTCAGCTGACGCAGTGGGCGCGGGCGCGCTCGAAGAAGCTGTCGCGGGTGCGCCTCAGTGTCGGCGGCGCCTTGACCGTGGCCGGCCAATTGACCGCCAATGGCCAGAGCGTGCTGGCGAGCGGCGGCGCGGGCGGGAGCATTCTGGTCAACGCCGGGACGCTGGCTGGGACTGGCATCATCACGGCCAATGGTGGGAGCGCCGGTAACGCCGGGTCCGGCGGCGGCGGCGGTGGGCGCATCGCGCTTTATTACGGCAGTTCGACGTTCAGTGGTGGGTTGACAGCCCTGGGCGGCTTCAGCACTTCGGCGAACAGCGGGGGCGCGGGCACCCTTTACATCAAGGTCAACAGCCAGAGCGTGGGCGACTTGCTGCTCGACAACACCGGGCGCACGAACGCCATGGAAACCCCGATCACATCGCCGGTTGCCTATCGGCTTATGCTCACCAACGTCACGGCGTCCGCGACCAATTCCCTTGCCCTCACCAGCCTGCGCGTCAGCGCCAACAGTGTCCTGACTCACCCGCCGGCGCAATTGACCGGCCTGGTTATCACGGTAGCCAGCGATGCAAGCATTGACGCCGGCGGCGCGATTTCGGCCGACCGCAAAGGCTACGGCCCCGTGGCTGGACCCGGTGCCGGAACTAATTCCGGTTACTATCCGTCCGGCGGCGGACACGG
>CAISKJ010001678.1 GCA_903885885.1 uncultured delta proteobacterium | reverse complement strand
CTGACACATCCCCGCGGAGCACACCTGGCCCTCGGCGCAGGTCGTGCCGCAGGCGCCGCAGTTGGCGCGGTCGCTCGTGAGGTCGCGGCAGGTGCCCGAACAGTTCGAGAGGCCCGCCACGCACGACACCTGGCACACGCCCGCGGCGCACACCTGACCCGCCGCGCAGGCCGTCCCGCAGGCGCCGCAGTTGAGCCGGTCGTTCTGCCGGTCGACGCACTGCGCGCCGCACTGGCTCTGCCCCGCGGGGCAGTCGAGGCGGCACGCGCCGCTCACGCAGACTTCGTTCGAAGCGCACACCGTACCGCAGGCGCCGCAGTGGGCGGCCGACGTCTGCAGGTCGACGCAGGCGTTGGAGCACACGGTCCCGCCGGCGTCACAGCGCGGCGGCGGCCCCTGCCCGAGCACGGGGAGGCCCTCACAGCCCGCGAGCGCCGCGAGCAGCGAGAGGCCTAGAAACAACTGCCGATACCACGTCATCGCATCCTCCGTTGGTCGCCCACCGCGCAGGATGATCGCCCGCGTGCGCGCTTTGAGGCGCGGCGGCGCGACGAAGACGAAGTGGGTGATTCTGTCTGTCTCACTCCGAAGTACGACAAGCGCGCCCCCCCTGTCGACCTTCCAGTGAGGGGCGCGCAATTCTCGGCGGGGCGGCACGCAAAACGGACGAAAGGTGCTCAAGGCCCGCGGCCCACGCGCCGATGAAAGCGGTGGGAGACAGAGCCATGGCCTACGACTGGAAGCCTCGAGATTTCAAAGCCGTCGTAAAGCAAGTGACCAGCGCGCGCGGCGAGCCGATGACCGCCATGGTGTCGGCCATCACCCGCAAGGGGTTTCTCTCATGCCCGCCGCCCCCGTGGGATCCCGAGGGCATCTACCGGGTGGCCGTCGACCGCGGCAAGCCGCAGGTGCAGCGCCTGGGCATCAACGACGCGTGGGCCCCGACGCGCCTCTCGGGCCCCTCGGCCGACGGTCGCGAGAAGCACCAGAAGTTCGGCATCCTCGACGCGCCCAACCTCCTCGTGGGCGACCTCGCCGAGCCCGCGGGCCCCATGGGGTGCGCGCTGCTCTACCTCGACGCCGACCACTTCAAGGCGCTCAACACGAAGTACACCGAGCGCATCGTAGACCGCGACCTGCTCCCCGAGCTGCACCGCCTCGTGGCCGACGTGACGCGCGAGCACGGCTTCGCCTACGCCGAGGGCGGCGACGAGATGGTGGTGCTCCTGCGCAACTGCGGCGAGCTCATGGGCCTCGCCTTCGCCGAGACGCTGCGCGCCGCCGTCGAGGCGAAGAACTTCCCGGTGCAGGGCCTCCCCGTGAAGCTCACCATCTCGATCGGCCTCGCGGCCACGCCCTACAACGAAAAGGGCATGCTCCCCGAGCGCGCCAACATCGCGAAGGCCGAGGCCAAGAAGCAGGGCCGCAACGCCGTCTGCGTGGCCCGCCCCGAGGGCGCCCGCCGCGTGCGCGTGCGCGCCGACGCCTCGACGCCCGAGGTCTGGCGCGGCGCCTTCCGCTGACCGACCGCCTCCCTCGCGCCGCGCGCGCCTCACCGCCCTTCAGCACCGCCCTTTGTCCGTGAAATGACCTTGAATACAAGGTGTTTTCGCCCGGGTGCGGGCGCCGCGGGTCGAATGCGGTCGGTCGGGGTTGCGCGAAAACAACTCGATTGAACGCGCGGAAAGCCCGCTGGCGCAGCGGTGCGATCGTTTCCGCGCTCGCGCCTGGGCTCAACCGACAACGGGATGGATTTGTGCGGTGTGGCGCAGCCGCTCAGGTGTGCTGGATCGCCTCGTGGCAAGCGCCTCGGGGCCTTCTCTCGCGCCTCGCGCGGCCGCTCGTAAAGCGGGATTGGCGCGCCTCCCACCTGTGACGCCGTGTGCTCCTCGGTGTCGGCGGGTGGTCGCGTTGTCGCCAGCGTGGCCGTTGTCGTTATGAATTCTGAGGAATTTACGGCATGCGCGCCGCTTTGACGCGTCGCCGTGGCGTGCGCATTGTTGGGGGGTCACGGCTCTGGGATACCGCTGACGCAACCCGAGAGAGACCCGCGCGGCGGGTGAGGCTCTCGGGATACCGGAGGGCGCGCCTCACGACCCGGCAAAGGTGTCGGCGCGCGCTCCGGGCACGGTCATCGATGAGCCATCACCGGCGGCAGCAATGCCTCCTATTTCGAGGTGGAATGAATCTCCGCTCCAACGACCTCCGTTCGCGCGCCCTGACCCTCTGCGCCGCATCGCTCGGCGCGGCCTCGTACGCCATGGCCGGCTGCGGCGCGCCCGCCGAAGACACCCTGGGCGAAGCCGTTCAGGGCATCGACCTCCGCATCGCCGCGGGAAGCTCCATCGCGAGCGCGATCAACCGCGCGATGCCCGGCGACCGCATCCTCGTCCCCGCGGGCACCTACGCCGGCGGCGGCTGGATCGAGCGCAGCGGCACGGCCAGCGCGCCCATCACCGTCGTGGCGGTGGACGGCCCCCGCACCGCCGTCATCGAGGGCGGCAGCGAGGCGCTCCGCGTCGGCAACTCGTCGTACCTGGTGTTCGACGGCTTCGAGGTGCGCAACTCGGGAAACAACGCGGTTCACATCGACGGCTCGCATCACGTCACGCTCCGCAACCTGTATGCCCACGACGCGGGCCTCGACGGCGACGTGGTGAAGGTCAACCAGTCGCACCACATGGTGATCGAGCGCTCCGAGTTCGCCCGCCCCGGGCGCCGCACGATCGTCGACAATCCCTACCAGGAGTGCCTCGATTTCGTCGACGTCGACGACAGCGTGATCCGTGACAACTTCATTCACGACGGCGGCTCCATGCTGGCCTTCGTGAAGGGCGGCTCGCGCAACACGGTGATCGAGCGCAACGTCTTCACGCAGCAGCGCGCGGGCGCCAGCGACCCGATGGTGGGCCTCGGCGGCCCCACGGACCTCGCGCTCCTCCAGGGCGAGCAGTACGAGATCATCAACGTGGTCTTTCGCAACAACGTGGTGATCGGCGGCGTCGTCGGCGCCGTGGCCGTGTACGACGCCCAGGGCGCCTACCTCGCCAACAACCTGCTGCTCAACAACGACCGCGCCCTGGTGGAGTTTCGCGCGGGCAACGGCCCCGCCGGCGGGAGCGTCAACGTCCAGGTGGTGAACAACCTCATGGTCGACACGCGCGGCCGCATGCCGACGCCCTTCATGCGCTCGAGCCACACCCTCTCGGGCCTCGCCACCTCGTACAACACCTACTGGAACAACGGGGCTTCTCTCCCGACCTCGACGCTCCTCACGCTCGCCTCGCAGGCGGGGCACCTCGCGACCAACCCCCTCGTCGCCGCCCCCGCGAGCGCCGCGACGCGCGCCGTCGTGCTCTCGACCGTGCGCCCCGCGGCGGGCTCTCCCGCGCTCGGGACGGGCATCGTCGCCTCGGCCGCGCCCTTCGGCGTCGTCGACGACGTGACCCTCGCCGCCCGCGGAACGTCGCGCGACCGCGGCCCCTTCGTGCTCGGTGCGACCACCGCCCCGACGCCCACGCCTACGCCTACGCCCACGCCCACGCCTACGCCCACGCCTACGCCTACGCCCACACCCACGACTGGGACGGTCGTCACGTCGACCACGCTCGCCGCCACCGCCGCGGGCCTCGTGGGGCGCGTCACCACGCTCAACGCCGCCAGCGTGGGCTCGTCGTCGCCCCGCTACAAATACTGGGTGCGCAACCCCGCGGGCGTGCTCAGCGAGCCCTGCGGAGCGGCCTACACCGCCTCGGCGACGTGCGCCTTCACGCCCGACGTGGCGGGCACCTGGCGCGTTCGCGTCGACGCCCGCGACGCCTCCTCGACGGCCACCTACGAGGCCACCACGGGGCCCCTGAGCTACGCCGTCACGGCGGCGCCCGCGACCGCCGCGAGCACCTGCCCCGAGGCCGTGCGCATCAGCGCCGCGGGCAACCCCATCGGGGTCGTGTCGGGGCACATTCGCTTCTGCTGGCCCGCCATGGCCCGCTGCTACTGCGACGCCGACAACGACTGCTACGCCCTCGCGGGCTACGTCGCCTGCACCGCGCCCTGAGTCCCCGCCGCGCGTGAGCGCGCGCCCGCTCCGTCCATCACCCCAAAAGTTGCGGCCCCGATGGCTCCGCGCGTAGAGCGGTGCGCATGTCGACCCGGATCCTCCTGGCCGCGTGCGCGCTGCTCTGCGCGTGCGAGGGCGACTCGTCGGTCACGCTCGGGCGCTTTCGCGTCGTCTCCACCCGCGGGGCCAACGCGTGCGGCGCGCAGTCGATGCCGCTCGCGCCCAGCATCGAGTACGACGTAGAGCTCAAGGTGGGCAACGGCGTGGTGCACTGGATCCCCAACGGGGCCACCACCACCGAGGGCCAGTGGAGCGCAGCCCGTCGCACCTTTCGCATCGTGCTCGAAGAAGACGTGCCCGTGTGGCCCGCCGACGTGCGCCGCGATGTCGTGGGCTGCACCGTGCGACGCACCGACGTGATCGACGGCACCGTGACCTTCGACGACGCCGACGCGGGCAGCGGCGCCGACGCCTCCGCCGACGGGGGCGCGACGCCGACCGCGCGCTCGTTCCGCGGCACCGAGACCATCGTGTACGGGCCGGCGCCGGGCTCCGACTGCCGCGCGCTCGTGGGGGCCTCCGACGGCCAGTTCACCACGATGCCCTGCAACATCACCTACACGCTCGAAGGCACGCGCCGATAGGCGTTTAGCGCAGCGGAGGGAGGGCCCGGTCGAGCTCCTTCGCCACGCGAAACGCGGCGTTCCAGCCCGAGGTCATGGCGCCCAGCACGCCGTGCCCCGCGCGCGTCGAGGCGCCGCACACGTAGAGCCCCGCGACGGGCGTGCGATACCCCGGGCGGTTCTTCATAAACTGCTCGGGCGTCGCGGCGAGGCCGTAGCCCGACCCGCCCATCGCCTCGGTGTACCGCGTCTGCGTCACCGGCGTGGCCGACTCGCGCATCACGATGCGCGCCGCGAGGCCCGGATAGCGCTTCTCGGCCCGCTCGATGAGGGCGTCTTCGACGCGCCGCTTGCGGTCGGCGTAGGCCGCGTCGTGGCGGTAGCCCGTGCCCCGCGCGCCGTCGTCGCTCACGCCCCAGTGGCGCGCCTCGCCGGGCGACAGGGTCATGAGCTCGAGCGTCATGTGACCGTCGGGCGCGTGCTGGCTCTCGGGGTCTTTGAGCGACGCGCTGGTGATGTAGCTGCACCGCGGCGTGGCGTCGCCGCGCTCGACCGCGTCGTAGATGGCCTCGGGGTCGTTGGAGTCGAACTCCCACACGTTGCTCGCGCCCATGCCCAGGTCGCGCAGGTCGCCCTTGACGCCGAGGCAGGTCATGAAGATGGCGCCCGCCATCTCGTAGCGCGCCACCTTCGCGCGCAGCTCGCTCGGCAGGTGCTCGGGGCCCACGAGCTCTTCGAAGGTGCGGCGAAGGTCGGCGTTGGAGATCACCCGGCGCGCCCGCACGGTGCGAAGCTCGCCGCGGTGCTCGCGCACCTGGAGGCCCGTCGCGCGGCCGTCGTCGACCACGATGCGCTCGACGCGGCGACGGAGGTACACCCCGCCGCCGGTGCGCTCGATGGCGCCCGCGAGCGCGTCGGCGATGGCCTGACCGCCGCCGCGGGGATAGTACGCGCCGCGAAAATAGTGGTTCGCGAGGCCGCAGTGGAGCATCGCGCTCACGCGGCTCGGGCGCACGCCGTAGTCGCCGCCCTGACCGAGCATGATGGCGCGCAGGTCGGGGTTGCGCGTGCACGTGTCGAGAAAGGCCCCGATGGTGGCGCCCTGATACTGCGCCGCGAGGCGGCCGTGCAGGAGCACGTCTTTCATGAGCGAGAGGGCGCCCTGCTTGCCGTTGCGCATCGAGCCCTCGAGGTGCTCGACCTCTTCGAGGAGGCGCACGTAGCGGTCGATGCCCTTGCGCTCCGAGGGAAAGGCCTCGACGAGCCGAGCGCGGTACCGCTCGTGCCCCACGGGGATGCGAAACGAGTGACCGGGGATCACGATGGTGTCGTACCCGTCGGGGTCCATCGGCGCGAAGCTCACCGCGTCGGCGCCCGCCGCGCGCAAGAGCGTCGGGATGCGCCCCTCGGGCCCGCAGTCGCCGATGTAGTGGAGCCCGATGTCGAACACGAAGCGCCGGTCGCCGGAGCCGCGCGAGAACATCGTGCAGCAGCCGCCCGCCACGTAGTGGCCGTCGAACACGGCCACGCGCAGGCCCTGGCGCGCGAGCATGGCACCCGCGGTGAGGCCGCCGAGGCCCGCGCCCACGATGGCCACGTCGACCTCGTCGGGCGCGGTGCTGCGTACGCGTTGCTTCGTCTGCGCTGCGGGGTCGTGTACCTCGGTCATGCGCGCGAGGATCGCACGGAACGCTCAGCGCGCGTTGAGCCCCGTCACCACCGAGAGCGCGTCGCCCACGTCGTAGAAATCGACGGTGACGAAGTTGGCCCTGCGCATGCGCTCCTGCTCGCAGCGGCGCGCGTGGTCGTTGAGCGACGCGGCGCCGTTGACCATCGCGGCGAGCTCCGGCGACGCGAGCGGGGCGGTGAGAAAGTGGTTGAGAATGAAGAGCGCGTTGGTCGAGCCCCCGCGGTTCTGCGCGCAGGTGAGGCCCGCGGGCGTGGTGGCCGCGTAGGGGTTCTCCTGCGCGTAGCGCCAGACGTTCATGTACCAGGGGGCCGCGTCGTCGTCGCGGTCGGTGAGCACCACGAGGCGACGGCGACCGCGCACCAGCTCGCCGAGCGTGGGCCACGGGTCGCCCGCGCGCTGCGTGAGGGCGTCTTCGTCGAGGCCCACCGCGCGCAGGTCGGCCACCACTGCGGCGCCCGGCACATAGCTCTCATAGATGATCGTCACGACGTCGGTGGGGTTCGCGTCGAGAAACTGCGCGACCTCGCAGAGCCCCTCGACGTGCCGCTGCGCGCCCGCGAGGCAGGTGCCGTGGCAGAGCCAGCTCTCGTCGCGCCACGGGTGCACGTCGAGCATGAGCCCGCGCACCCCGTCGCGGAGCTGGCGCGTGATCGAGAAGCGCTGGTTGGGCGACGCGAAGGCGCGCTCCTCCGACGACATGGCGTTGTGCGTGGTGGCGTAGGCCACCTGGTCGAAGCGCCGGTCGCACAGCGCGGCGGAGCCGTTGCAGCGCGACACCGTCGCGGGCACCGCGGGGCGCGCGCGGGGGCAGCGCCACGGTGCGGCGTCGTCGGTCGTCGCGTCGTCGGTCGTCGCGGCGTCGGTCGGCGCGGCGTCGGGCGTCGCGGCGTCGAGGGCGGGCGCCGGCGCGGTGCTGCAGGCCGAGAGTGCGAAGAGGGCGCCGAGGGCGCGGGCGAGGGAGTAGGGCGACACGGGGCGGCGAGTGTATCCCGTTGCGTCGGCGTCGGGGCGCGCCGACACGCTTGACGCGCGGCCCTCCCGGGGTGCAACGCTCCCGCGCCGTGGACCCTCTCTGCCTGAAGTCTGCCGTCGAGCTCGCCGCGATGATCCGTGAGGGCCGCGCGCGGTCGCGCGAGGTCGTCGAGGCGCACATTCACCACGCCGAGCGCGTCAACCCCGCCCTCCACGCGGTGGTGCGCGACCGCTACGGCGCCGCGCGCGCCGAGGCCGACGCCGCCGACGCGCGCCTCGCGGCCGAAGGGGTCGACGGGCTGCCGCCCTTTCACGGCGTGCCGTGCACGATCAAAGAGTCGTTCTCCGTCGAGGGCATGCCGTGGACGGCGGGGCTCGTCGCGCGCCGCGACGTGGTGGCCTCGAGCGACGCGCCCACGGTGGCGCGCCTGCGGGCGTCGGGCTTCATTCCCCTGGGCGTCACCAACACGTCTGAGCTCTGCATGTGGATGGAGAGCACCAACATGCTCTACGGCCGCACGGGCTCGGCCTACGACCCCGCGCGCACGGCCGGCGGCAGCTCCGGGGGCGAGGGGGCCATCGTGGGCGCGGGCGCTTCGCCCGTGGGCCTCGGCGCCGACGTGGGCGGCTCCATTCGCATGCCCGCGTTCTTCAACGGCATCTTCGGGCACAAGCCTACGCCGGGACTCGTGCCCAACGTGGGGCAGTTTCCCAACGCCGAGGGCGACGCGCAGCACCTCCTCGGGAGCGGGCCCCTCGTGCGCCGCGCGCGCGACCTCATGCCCGTGCTCCGCGCGCTCGCGGGGCCCCACGACGGCGACGCCTACGCCCGGCCGATGCGCCTCGACGACCCGGCGACGGTGAACCTCGCCGACGTCACCGT
>CAISKJ010001677.1 GCA_903885885.1 uncultured delta proteobacterium | reverse complement strand
GTCGCGGAGCTCCGGTGCGCAGCCAAGCAAGAACTCCCTTGCGGAGCCGCTAAGTTGACACGGATAGTTGAAAACCCGCGGCAGCCAGCAGCGCTTGAGTTCCCCGTCAAAGGCCCGCAGCGGGCTCCCGATTGTGAGTCCGCTTCGGACTTCAGGCGGGTCGATTCCCATTCCGGCTGCCGCGGGTTTTCAACCCGCGCGAGCGAGTGAGTCAGGGTGCGGCGTTGCTCGCGCCGGGCGTCGGGCGGTTGAGCGCGAACGCGCCGGTGCCGTTGGGGAGGCGTCCCCACGTGCTGCCCGCGTCGGTGGCGTTCATCGGGTAGAGCTCGCTCGCGACCGCTGCGCCCGTGGGCGAGAGCACCCACACCGTCTCGCCGCGGCTCGCGCTGAGGCTCCAGCCCGCGTGAAAGCACGTGGTCGGGCCGCCGTCGAGGCAGGTGGTCTGCGGCCCTACGCCCGCGTCGGCCTGGTTGGCGAGCACGAGCACGTACTGCCCCGGCGAGAGCATCGCGCCGCGCGGAAAGCGCATCGCGCGCGAGAGGCGCGCGCCGCCGTCGCTCTCCGAGTCGGCGAGCTGCACGTCGGAGAGGTCGATGGGCGCGGCGCCCGCGTTGAAGAGCTCGACCCACTCGTCGCCGGCCGCGCTGATCTCGTTGATCACGAGGCGACCCGCGCCGCCCACATCGGGCGTGACCGACGCGTCGGGCGTGACGGCCGCGTCGGGCGTCGCCGTCGCGTCGGGCGTGCGAGCAACGTCGGGTGTGATGGCCGCGTCGGCGCCCGCGTCGACCTCGATGAGCGGATCGACGCGCGACTCGGAGCACCCGGCCAGCGCCAGCACGAAGAAGCATGTCAGGTGTTTCATGGAGCTTGAGTCCTTCGGTCAGAACACGACGCGCGAGACGACGCGCAGATCCCAGTGGTCGGCGCCCGGAACGGCCTGCACCGTGCGGGCGCCCGCGATGTTGCGCGTGCCCGCGAGGAACACCTCCCACGGGCGAAACACGCGCCACCCCGCGGTGGCGACGAGGGTGGTGACGCGGTCGCTGTCGACGCCGGTGTCGCGCTGCCATCGCAGCACGCGCGCGCCGAGCAGCAGCGACGCGACGGGCTCGGCGGCCACGAAGCCCTCGGCGAGCCAGGCCGCGCGGTCGCCGCGGTCGTCGACGCCCCACGCGTAGGTGAAGGTCGCGCCGCCGCGGATGCGCGCGCCCCGCCACAGGAGCGCGCCCGTGAAGCGATCGGCGCGCACGTCGCCGGCCCCGGCGGTGCCGAGCGTGTACGAGGCCATCGCCGTGAGGGGCTCGAGCGCACCGCCCGCGAAGGGACGGAATATGACCATCGCCTCGACGCTCTTGCTGCGGTTGAACTCGCGACGCGCGTAGCCCTCACCGTTGTAGGCCCCGACCGCCACGGCGCCGAGGCCGTTGGGAATGGCCACGCGGGCCGTGACGCCGAGGTCCGCGGGTGCCACGAAGCGGGCGGTCTCGAGGGGCGTGGGGGCCACCGCGCGGAGGCCCCAGGTCGCTTCGATTTCGGGCAGCGCGAGGGTGGGCACGACGCCCGCGCGCACGTCGACGCGGGGTGAGTTCCAGCCGCCGTAGGCCTCGCGCAGGCGGAGAATGAGCGAGTCGCCGGCCACGCCGAGGAGCGATCCCTCGGAGGCCGAGCGCACGGCCTCGAGCACCACGCGGGCGCGCGCGTTCTGCCACGATCCGGTGAGCGAGGCGTGGGTGCGGGGCACGTCGAAGTCGTGCGTGGTGTCGGTGCCCGTGTCGGTGTTGGTGATGCGCAGCGCGTACTGCGCGAACACCTCGACGCCGGGTCGCACGGAGAGCCCGGTGCTCCCCGCGGCGGTCGCGTTGGGCGCCTGGAGCGGCGCAGGCGAGGTGGGTGCGGGAGACGGGGGCGCGGGAGGCGTCTGCGCGAGGGCGCGCGGCGCGGCGAGCGTGAGCGAGAGCAGCAGGGCAGCGGCGCGCGGAGAGGGCATCAGGGCGGGGTTCCGAAGAGGGCGCGGGCCGGCGACGAGGCGACGTCGTCGGGCGAAGGGAGCGCGCCGAGGGTGGGGCCCAGCGCGGCGATCAAGCGTTGGAAGCGCGCGTGGTCGTCGAACACCTGCGCGGCGTAGCGCACCGAGAGGTCGGCCTGCTCGTCGGCGAAGGCGTCGGGCGCCCGCGCGACGATCGCTGCGTGCGGCGCCGGCGACGGCAGCGTGCGACGGTGGATGCGCGCGAGCTGCGCCCCGAGCACCCGCGCGAGGGCGCGCAGCGCGTCGGGCGTGCCGAGGGCGCCGGTCATGCGCGCGACGCGGAGCGTCTTGGCCGCCTCGGTCTCGGTGCGAAGCTGCACCGGGAGACCGAACCACAGCGCGGCGCCCCAGCGCGGGTCGGCGTCGGGGCGCGACCACAGCGCGTCGCGCGCCGCGAGCACGCGCGACGACACGCTGTCGAAGTACACGCCCGGAGGCAGACCGCCCGGCGTGATGGCGT
>CAISKJ010001676.1 GCA_903885885.1 uncultured delta proteobacterium | reverse complement strand
GCCTCCACGGCGACGCCGCGTACGCGCTCGACGAGCCGTACCCGCTGCGCGACCTCGCGGCCCTCGAAGCGGGCCTCGCGAGCCGCCCCGACATCCGCGCGGCCAACCAGCGCGCGGCCGCGTACGACGCCTCCGTGAGCGCCGCGCGACGCAGCGTGTTCCCCGGCGTGGGCGTGCAGGTATTGGGGGCCTACGGCGCGAGCCCCGGGCAGGTCGACGTCGGCGTCGGCCTCACCGTGCCCCTCCCGGTGATCGACCGCGGTCAGGGATCGATCCCCGCGGCCTCGGCCCGCGCCGACGCCGCGCGCGCCGTCGCGTCGGGGCTCCAATCCCTCGAGGCCCTGCGCTTGCGAGGGGCTTTCGAAGAGATGCAGGGTCGCCGCGAGGCGCTCGCCACGTTCCGCGCCGTGGCGCCGTCGACGGCCACCGAGGCCCTCGCCGAGGCGCGCGCGGGCTACCTCAACGGTCGCTTCAGCATCCTCGAGCTCGCCGACGCCTACAGCGCGTGGCGCGACACGCACCAGCGCGACATCGACCTCGTCGAGGCCGCCCGTCAGACAGAGATCCACGTGGCCCGCATCGCCGGGCTCCAGCGCTAGGGCCTGTCCCTAAAGTCGAAGCCAGAGCATGGCGCAGCCGATTGCGACGACGGCGGCGTAGTTGCGGAGCGTCTTCTCGTAGCGGGTGGCGAAGCGTCGCGCCTGCTTGAGCAGGTTGAAGGTGCACTCGACTTCGGAGCGCGCCTTGTAGAGTTCGCGGTCATAGGGGATCTTCTCCTTGCGGTCGGCTTTGGAGGGGATCACGGGGGTGCAGTTGTTTGCGGCCAGGTGCGCCCGAAACACGTTCGAGTCGTAGCCCTTGTCGCCCAACAGAACGCGCGACTTCGCGCGCTGGACCAACCCCGGCGCGGGCACCTGATCGTGCCGCTGGCCCTCCGTCACCTCGAACTCGAGCGGGAGCCCGAGCGCGTCGACGACGAGGTGGACCTTGGTTGAGGGGCCGCCGCGCGAGCGGCCGATGCCGTGGAGCGCGGCCCCCCCCGCCCACCGGCGGCGTGCTGGTGAGCGCGGTTGATCGTGCTGTCGAGGCTGTGCCACTCGTCGTCGGAGTCGGCCCGCAACGCCTCGAACAGGCGCTGCCACTTGCCGCTCTTGGACCAGCGATCGAAGCGGTTGAACACCGTCTTCCAGGGGCCGAAGGCCGGGGGCAGGTCGCGCCACGGCACGCCCGTGCGTCGCCACCACAGCACCGCCTCGACGAAGAGCCGGTCGTTCTTCGGAGGCCGACCGAAGCGCTCCTTCGCGAGGAACGCCTCGATCTTCTTCCATTGTCGCTCTGCCAGCTTCACTCGCACCAGCGCGGAGAGTTCGGTCAGCACGTCGTCCGCCATGGAGCTCTACTGCCACAGCTTCGACTTTAGGGACAGGCCCTAGTTCAGGCGGGATCCGCGCCGCCGCACCAGACGGCAAATTGCGCGCTGGAATCCGAGGCGGGTTCGCGTATTCTCGCGGCCCGCGCGGAAGACCCGCAGTGCTTCCGAAGGTGTGCGACACCCGGCAGGAGACGCCCGATGGCGAAGAACACGACGCTCAACTACAACGACAAGTCCTACGAGTATCCCGTAACCGTCGGTACGGAGAACGAGCCTGGCATCGACATCGGGAAGCTTCGAGGCCAGACGGGGCTGGTCACGCTCGACCCTGGCTTCGTCAACACGGCCTCGTGCACCAGCGCGATCACCTTTCTCGACGGCGAGAAGGGCATTCTGCGGTACCGCGGGTACCCGATCGACCAGCTCGCGGCGAAGAGCAACTTCCTCGAGGTGGCGTGGCTGGTGATCTACGGCGAGCTCCCCACGGCGGAGCAGCTGCAGAACTTTCAGTACACGATCTCGCGCCACACGCTGGTGCAAGAGGACCTCAAGAACCTCTTCAACGCCTTTCCCCGCGACGCGCACCCGATGGCGATCCTCGCCTCGACGGTGTCGGCCCTGTCGACCTTCTATCAAGACTCGAACGACCCGCTGAACGCGCGCGACGTCGAGATCTCGACGTACCGCCTCCTCGCGAAGCTCCCCACCATCGCCGCCTGGGGCTTCAAGCGCTCGCGTAACCAGCCGTACGTCTATCCCGACAACAAGCTCGGTTACACCGCCAACTTCCTCAAGATGATGTTCGCGGTGCCCTCGGAAGACTACGAGGTCGACCCCGAGTACGCGCGCGCCCTCGACCTGCTGCTCATCCTCCACGCCGACCACGAGCAGAACTGCTCCACGTCGACGGTGCGCCTCGTCGGCAGCGCCCGCGCCAACATGTTCGCCTCGGTGGCCGCGGGCATCCTCGCGCTCTGGGGCCCGCTCCACGGCGGCGCCAACCAGGAAGTGCTCGAGATGCTCGGGCAGATTCACGCCGACGGCGGCAATCTCCAGAAGTACATCGACCTCGCCAAGAGCAAGGACTCGAACTTCAGGCTCATGGGCTTCGGCCACCGCGTCTACAAGAACTTCGACCCCCGCGCGACGATCATCAAGGCCGCCGCCGACCGCGTGCTCACGAAGCTCAAGGTCAACGACCCGCTGCTCGACCTCGCCAAGCGCCTCGAAGAGGTCGCCCTCAAGGACGAGTACTTCGTCTCGCGCAAGCTCTACCCCAACGTCGACTTCTACTCGGGGCTCATCTACCGCGCGCTCGGCATCCCCACCAACATGATGACCGTCATGTTCGCGCTCGGGCGCCT
>CAISKJ010001675.1 GCA_903885885.1 uncultured delta proteobacterium | reverse complement strand
CGTCGCGGCACCCGTCGCGGCACCCGTCGCGGCACCCGTCGCGGCACCCGTCGCGGCACCCGTCGCGGCACCCGTCGCGGCACCCGTCGCGGCACCCGATCGTCACGCGAGCGCCCCTGCGCATCATGGTGCTGACGCCGATGCGCGCGACGAGCGTCGCCTGGAGGCGGCCCGCGTCGCGCTCGACCACAACCCGGCGACGACGCTCTCCATCGCCGAGGGGCTCACCCACCACGGCCGTCGCAGCGCCTTCGCCGAAGAGGCCGAGTACCTCCGCTTGCGCGCGCTCGTGCGGCTGCGGCGCGACGTCGAGGCCCGCCGCGCGGGGGCGTCGTTTCTCCGACGACACCCGTCGGGCATCTACTCCGACGCGGTGCGCGGGCAGATGGAGCGGCTCCCGTGAGAGGGGCGCTGGGCCTCGCGGCGTTGCTGCTGGCCGCGTGCGTCGACGACGTCGAACTCGCCAGCGTCCCATTGTTGCGTGACGCCGCAGCGCCGACCGACCGGAGCCCTCCGCGCGACGCGGAGGGTGACACCGGCGACGCCCTGCGCCCCGACGCGCCCTCGTGGCTCACCGTGCAGGCCGTGCTCACCGTGAGCTTCGACGGGAGCGCCACGTCGCGCGAGTTGCACACCGACATCGAGGTGAGCGTCGCGCGCGCGGGCGCCCCGGTCACGAACGCGCAGGTCGCGTGGACGACGTCCTTCGGCACGGCGACGACCTCGCTCTCGAGCGGACGCTATCGAGCCTCGCAAGACGGATATGCGCCCTGGCACGAGCTCACGGTGACCACCTCCGACGAGCGCGTGGCCTCGCAGCGCTGGGCGTGGCTCCCGCCGCACGTCTTCTCGTCGCCGCGCGCCGATGAACTCCACGAGCCCCTCACGCCGCTCGCGGTTGCGTGGTCGCCGACGGGCGCCGAAGAGGCGCAGTTCACATCGCCCACGACGCTCCCCGTGATGGCCGACACGGGCGCCGCGACGGTACCGGGCACGTACTTTCCCCGCGAAGAGCGCACCGTCACCGTGCGGCTTCGGCGCCGCGCGACGGTGGGCCTCACGGGCTTCGCCGCCGGCTCGTCGGCGCGCATCGACGTCACGGCTTCGGTGCAGGTGACGGCGCCGTAAAGATTGGGGCGTGCGCTCCTGCGGCGCGATGGGGTACTCAAAGAGAGCAATGTGGTCCATCGAGAGCGTGGTGCGCCTGGGCTGGTCGCTGTTCAAGACGGTGCTCCGCAGCGCGTTCTCGCGGCGCCGTGAGCTTCCGCGGTTCATGGCGCAGTATCGCCCCGACGGGATGCTCACGCGCGAGCCCGCCGACCACGACGCGGTCATCGGCGCAGGGCGCTGCATCGGCTGCGGCGCGTGCGACGTGCGCGCCATCGAGTTGGGGCGCGCCGACGCGCTCGGCCCGCGCGGTCCGATGTGCTTCGTACAAGGCATTTCACGCCAGGCTGGCGTCGACGCGCCGGTGAGCCCCCAGTGCTCCTCCGAGCTCCTCGACGCGCTGTCGCAGGCGTGCCCGGTGGGGGTTCCCTTCGTCGCCCTCACCGAGCTCGTGCGGCGTCGCCACGCAGAGCTCTCCGAGGCCCGCAAGATGCCAGCCTTCCGCGAGTCGATCCTGCCGCCCAACCTCACCTCCGGGTGACACCGGGGACCCGGGGCGTGACAGCGGTGCCTGATCGGGTGCTACAGGTTGGCTCACTGTAAACCCTGGCGCTGTCGCCCGAGGCCGCAGATCATCGCGTGAAGGGGAGCGCTGCGATGGCCCCTCGATTGCATACGCGAGAATCACCGAATCCCATGAAAAACACGACCATGAACGCCCTCCGTTCAGCCGCCCTCTGCTGCGTCGCTCTCTTCGCCGTGGGGTGTGGCGACACGACCCTCCCGACGAATCCGCCCGACGCGACGCCCCCCAACGATGTCCCCGTCGTGGGCGACGCGACCTCTCCCGACGCGAGCGCTCCCGACGCGAGCGCTCCCGACGCGACTGCTCCCGACGCGAGCGCTCCCGACGCGACTGCTCCCGACGCGAGCGCTCCCGACGCGAGCGCTCCCGATGCACCTTCGCTCGACGCGCCCGGCCCCGACGCCGGCGGGTCGTTCTGCGCGAGCTCGCCGTGCATGGCCGGCCTGCGCTGTTGCGAGTCACGTCGCGCCTGTCAGCCCGCGGGGCTGCTGTGCCCGGCCGCGCCTCCGGTGCCCTGCACCAGCAACGCGGCCTGCGCCACCGGGCAGTACTGCGAGGGCGCGGGCTGCGGCACCGAAGGCACCTGCGCGGCGCGCCCCGAGGGGTGCACGGCCGACTTCAACCCTGTGTGCGGCTGCGACGGGCGCACCTACGGCAACGAGTGCGGGGCTGGAGCCGCCGGCGTGCGCGTGGCCTCGCGGGGCGCGTGCCCCACGGCCGATGCGGGCGTCGATGCGGGCCCCGCCGGGTGCGCGTCCGCGGGCGACTGCGCGGGCGGACAAGAGTGCGTGTTCCCCTCGTCGCTCTGCGCGGCGCGCGGCACCTGCATGGCGGCCATCGCGTGCCTGCGCCCCGAGACCTTCTGCTCGTGCGCGGGCGCGACGTACACGGGCTGCCGCCCCGACCGCCCCACCGAGTCCGTGGGCGCCTGCGTCGCGACATCGTACTGCGCCATGGTGCGCTGCGCCGCGGGCTTCACCTGCTGCGAGGCCGCGCGCGCGTGCATCCCCATGGGCACGCTGTGCGTTGCGCCCGCCGACGCGGGCGTGGCCGCGTGCACCCGCGACGCCGACTGCGGCGGCGGCCTCATGGGCTGCTGCACCGCCACCGGGCGCTGCTACGACACCCGCTGCCTCGCGTGCTGCATGGCGCGCCCGAGCGGATGCACCACCAACGCGCAGTGCGCCGCGGGGCAGTACTGCGCGGGCACGGGCTGCGGCACCGACGGGGCCTGCGCGGCGCGCCCCGACATCTGCTCGGCGATCTTCGCGCCCGTGTGCGGCTGCGACGGGCGCACCTACTCGAACGAGTGCGCCGCTCAGTCTGCGGGCACGCGCGTGTCGTCGCGCGGCGCCTGCCCCTGACCGCCTCGCGCTCCCTCCGCAAACACCGCGAGCGACCGCTTACCGCGTGAGCACGACGGCGACGCCCCCGAGGGCGATCGCCGCGCCCGCCCAGCGCCGCGGAGGCACGCGCTCCCCCATCGCCCGCGAGAGCACCATGAGCACGATGGCGCCCGTCTGGTTGAGGAGCGACGCGCGCGACGCGGTGCCGTACTTCATCCCTCCCAACCACAGGAGCATCGAGATGTACGTCGCGAGCACCGTCGCGGGCACGGCCACGCGCCACGCGGGCTGCGGGGCGAAGAGGGCGAGCGCCTCGCGCCCCTTGCCCCGCGCCACTTCGAAGAGCAGCAGCGCGGTGGAGCCCGCGAGGAGGCGCACCGTGGTGGCCTCGACGAGTGTGCTGCGCCCGAGGGCGGGCTTTGCGAGCACGACGCCCATCGCGGTGGTCATCACGCCGCTGAGCACCAGGAGGAGGCCGCGGCGGTCGAGCTTCGCGTCGCCGGGGGGCTGCCAGCCGACCATGAGCAGCCCCGCGAGCACCATGGGCGCGCCCCACACGAAGCCCGGCCGCGGAACCTCGTGGAGCCACACCGTCGAGAGCGCGATCACGGTGGGCGCGAACGCGCAGTCGGCCACGGCGGCGACGGAGGCGTCGACGCGGCGAAGGCCCGAGAGAAAGAGCGAGTCGGCCACCGCGAGGCCGAGCACGCCGCTGCCGACGAGGCACGCCCAGTCGTAAGCGCTGCGGTGGAGGTCGAAGCGCAGCCCGAGGGCCGCCATGGTGGCGAGCAGGAGCGCCGCGGCCACGGCGTTCTTGAAGAGGTTGAGGGCGACCGGGTGGACGCCGCGCAGGCGTCGAAAGAGCAGCACCGCCGCGGCCCACACGAACGCGCACGCGAGCGCCATCGCGTCGCCGACCCAGAGCGGAGGCTGGTTGGAGTGCAAACCGCTGCGCGTCAGTGCGAGAACACGACGACGCTGTTGCCCGTCGAGGCGGCGGCGCCCGCGGGCACCGAGAGGCCGCTGAGCACGCCGTTGACGCACGCGATGAGCGCGGCGTCGGTGACCGTCGAGGCGACGCCGTTGGTCGCAGGCCCGACGCGGGTGGTCGCCCCCGTGGTGCCGAAGCTGACCTCGAGCGAGAGCACGCCCGCGAGGGTCGGCGCGCGCGACAGGGCCGTGGCGTAGCAGGCCTGCACCGCGGGCACGCTGGCGCTCAGGCGCTGGTTGAACACGTCGGCGCTCAGCGGGCCGCGCGACACGGTGCCGCTCAGGGTGACGATGGGCGTCGCCTGGGCGAACACGAGCGCGGGCGCCGCGAGCACCGCGAGCACGAGAGACGAGACGAAGCGTCGGTTGCTCATCGATTGACCTTCCAGAGCGCCGACGGTGCCCGAAGGGCCGTCGTCGCGCAAGACGCGAGCAGAGGTGTCTGTCTCGGGCGCGAAGCGGTGATAGCCTCGCGCGGTGTCGACCCCGAGCCGCATGGGCGTGAGGAGCGGTTTCACCATGGTGCGAAGACGATCCGTTCTGGCGTCCGCGTCGCTCGCGATGGCGTGCGCGGCGCTCACGCCGCCTGCCCTCGCCGAGCGCACGCTGCAAGAGTACCGATACTTTCGCGCGCTCTCGATCGACCTGCAGGGGCGCATCCCCTCGCGCGCCGAGGTCGCGCGCTTCGAAGACCCGACCTTCGACGTGGGCCAGTGGGTCGACGAGCGGCTCCGCGCGCCCGCGTGGGCCGAGCGCATGCGCACCCTCTACATGGACCTCCTGCGCCTCGAGATCACCACCGCGGTGCAGTTCAACCCGCAGTCGATCGTGCTGCGCCGCCAGCAGATTCTTGGGCCCGACGGCACGCCCGAGTACGTCTACTATCGCTTCAATCAGCGGCGCTCGCGGCCCGAGACCGACGGCGATTTCTGCCTCACCGCGGCCGAGTCGGGCGTCACCATCGACACCACGGGCGCGCAGCGGGGCACGCCTACGCGCGTCACCGCGGCGACGCTCGCCGCGCGCACCGTGCTGGTGCGCCCCTGGTGGCTCTACCGCGATTACCGCGCCGCCGCGCCCGCCGACCGCTTCAACGCCAGCGCGTGGGCCACGCGCTTCCCCAACTTTGCGCCCATCACACAGCTGCAGCAGGAGCCCGACGGCACCACCGTCACGGCCGCGGTGCGCGTGTGCCGCGAGGAGGCATCGACCGCGGCCACGGGCACGGTGTACTTCGCCAACCGACCGCGGCCCGCGACGCCGCCCTTCGGCCGCATCATCAACGTTCCCGCCGAGAGCGCGTGGGCGCGCACCAACGCGGGGATGCCCCTCGCGTGCAGCGGCGACGTGGCCTTCCGGTCGAGCGCCGACTGCGGCTGCGGGCCGGGCCTCGAGCGCTGCATGCCCGGCGCAAACTCGGGCACCAACCCCCCGGCGTTCACGTTTCCGACGCGCGCGCCGCTCGGGCCCGACGACCCGCTCGACCAGGCATCGCAGGCGCAAGACGACTGGAACCTCTTCTGGTGGTCGCAGGAGGCGCAGCGCTTCATCGAGCACATGGTGAGCGACGACCGAGACTTTCGCGACGTGCTCACGGCGCGCGACACCTGGGTCAACGGCCCCCTCGCGACGTTCTACAAGCACCACGCTGCGGCGAGCTGCTGCTCGGCGTCGGCCATCACCCTCGGGTACACACAGCCCGAAGGCCTCTTCGACCCTGCGCGCGTCCCGAGCGCGCTCCTCCCGCACGACACCGCCACGTGGACGCGCGTCGCCGACCGCGGGCCCAACGCGTCGGGCCTGCTCACCATGCCTGCGTTTCTGGTGAAGTACGGCTCGCGCCGGGCCCGCGCCCACGTGCTCTACAACGCATTTCTCTGCCGCGACTTCGTCGCCGAGAACGTGCAGCTCGCGCCCTCGACGGAGCCCGACCTCATGCGCCGACCGGGCTGCGCCGCGTGCCACGCCACGCTCGAGCCCCTCGCGGCCTACTTCACCCGCGTCGCCGAGAACGACTGGACGTGGCTCCCCGCGGCGCGCTTTCCGGTGATGAACCCCATGTGCGCGGGCGCCACCGCGGCGGCCATGTCGGCCACCTGTCGGGCCTTCTACGACCCCGCTTTTTCGAGCGCCTCGATGGGCATGCTGCGCAGCGCGTACGGCTCCGCCGCCAACGCCGACGCGGGCCCGATCGGCGCCGCGCGCGCCATCACGCAGAGCCCCGAGTTCGCCGCGTGCGCGGCCGAGAACGTCGCCTCGGCCTTCCTCGGTCGCTCCCTCGGCGTCGACGACGCGCCCCTCACGAGCGGCCTCTCGCAGACCTTCTCCGCGGGCGGCTACCGCATGCGCGCGCTGGTCCGCGCGGTGGTGCTCTCCGACGCGTACCGCAACGCCAACAACCTCGACTCCGACACCTGGCGCCAGGGGGCCTCGCCATGATCCGCTGCACCTTCGCGCTCGCCGCGCTCACCCTCGCGCTCGGCGCCTGCGACGCCGCGCCGTCGACCGCGCCCGCGCCCGCGCCAACACCGACCGACGCGGGCCCCGCGCCCGTGCAGGCGGTGCCCGTCACGTCGATTCCGGGGCACGAGACGCTCACGCAAGACGCCACCCGCAAAGAGGGCCCGCGGCTCATGCCCGCGGAGACTTACATTCGCTCGTACCTCGCCCTCTTCGGCAACCTCGCGCCCCTCGAGGTGCAGACGCGCGCCCGCGGCGCCGACGGCTCCGCCCTCTTCGACGCGTGGAACGACTACCTCGCCGCCCTCGGCCTGCCCGACTACCGCGTTGATCAGCCCCGCGGCAACCAGACCAACGCGCTCATGATGGCCACCTTCGAGCGCCTCGGCGTGGCCCTCTGCGACCGCGCCGTCGAGCGCGATCTGCGCGGCACGCTCCCCCTCGCGCAGCGCGTGGTGTTCGCCTTCGACGGCACCCCCGCGAACCTCACGGAGACCGACTTCGCGCCGCGCTTCGACGTGCTCCATCGAACGTTTCTGGCCTACCCCGCGCGCCTCGCGCAGACCGACCGCACGCGTCGCTTCTTCGCGCTGTACCAGGGCACCGTCGCGCGCCATCGGGCCACGGGGGCGCCCGCGTCGCGCTTCACGCCCGAGCAGGCGGGATGGGCCACGGTCTGTTACGGCCTCCTGCGTCACCCCGAATTTCACGCGTACTGAGAGGAGCGCCGCCATGACCGACACGTCTCGCAGGAGGTTCCTCAAGGTGCTCGCGGGCGCCACCGCCGCCGGTGCCGCCACGCAGTTTCCGCTCGAGGCCCTCGCCGACCCGCCCGACGGAGCCAACGAGTTCTTTGTGTTCATCCACGCGGCGGGCGCGTGGGATGTGATGCTGGGCCTCGACCCGCGCAACGAGCGCCGCGGTCTCATCGAGCCGCCCAACACCGACGTGCTCGACGCGGCCTCCCTCGACCAGTGGACCGACGCGCCCCTCGACGCCGACTCGCAGACCTTTCGCCCCGTGCGACCGAGCGGGTCGAACATCACCTTCGGGCCCGCCATCGGTGAGCTCGCCGCCCTCTACGACCGCCTCACCGTGGTCAACGGCATCGCGGTAAACACCGTGAGCCACCCCGACGGGACGGTCTTCGCCGCCACCGGGCGACACCTCGCCGGCGGTCGCTCGCCCGAGTCGAGCATCGATACCCTCATCGCCAACGAGTTCGGCCGCGAGGCGCTCTTCCCGCTCATCTCCATGAACTTCCCGTCGTGGTTCGTGGGCCCCAACCTCGACCGCCGCGCCATGCCCCTTCGCACGGGCAGCGTCGACACCGTGGGGCGCTCGCTCAACCGCTCCGAGCTCTTCACCTCCGCCGCCGACCGCGACGCCGTCACCGCCCTCCTCACCCGCGAGGCGCGCGACCTCGCCGCGCGGCAGCAGTACCCCGACGTGTTCAACGGCATGGGGCTCCAGTACGAGGGCCTGCGGCGCATGCTCCAGAGCAACCTCCGCGCGGTGTTCGACGGCGCCGCCCTCGCCTCCCTCTACCCCACGCTCGTGCCCACCGCCGCGGGCGCGCGCTACCGCTTCTTTCAGTCCGGCGCCGTCAACGCAGCGTTCGCCGTCGAGGCCATGAAGCGCAACGTCATGCGATGCGTGAGCTTCTCCATCGGCAGCTTCGACACGCACAACACCAACTACCGAAACCAGGGCGCGCTCCAGCAAGAGCTCTTCGCCATTCTCGCGCGCCTCGTGCGAACGCTCGACGCGACGCCGCACCCCACCCTCACCGGCGAGCGCCTCGCGGCCCACACCCACGTGCTCGTGGTGAGCGAGTTCTGCCGCACCCCGCAGATCAACCTCTCGGGCGGCCGCGACCACTACCCCAACGGCTCGGCGCTCATCATCTCGCCCGCGTTCCGGTCCAACTTCGTCTACGGCAGCTCCGACCCCGACCAGCTCCTGCCGCGACCGTCGGGGATGTTCTCCGACGGCATGCGCGCCATCGCGCCGCCCGACCTCCTCGCCACCTTCCTCGGCGCCTTCGGCGTCGATCCGCGGCGCTACATGCGCGACGGCGAGATCGTTCGCCCGCTCCTGCGCGCCTGACCGCCCGCCCGCGACCCCCGATGCCGCCCCGCCTGTGCGGCGGGCCGCCACGGGTTACGTCGACTGTGTCAAGCCTCGATGGACAACAATCGCGAAATGGCGTCGATGCCATTCGAGAAAATGCCAATCGTGGTGTAAGCAGTTACCAGCCCAATGATCCGAACGAGTCACCCGAAGGCTGCGCACCCGTGCCTCTCCACCGTGCTCCTCGCGCTCGCCGCGTGTAGCGGCTCGGCCGTGGTCGACGCGCCCGACGCGGCGCGGCCCGCCGACGCGAAGGCCTCGACCGACGTCACCGTCGACGCGCCCGTCACGTGCTCCACGGGCGCCACGCTCTGCGCCGGTCGCTGCGTCAACCTCGCGACGGAGCCCGCGCACTGCGGCGCGTGCGGCAACGCCTGCGCCGCGGGCGTCCCCTGCGCCGAAGGCCGCTGCCAGACGCCCTGCGCCGCGGGCGAGCGCGCGTGCGGCGCCCGGTGCGTCAACGTGCTCAACGACAACGCCAACTGCGGCGCGTGCGGCAACGCCTGCGCCGACGGCCAGGTGTGCACCCAGGGCGCCTGCGGGCTCACCTGCGCCGCGCCCCTCACCACGTGCAACGCCGACGGCGACGCGGGCGCGGGCGACGCGGGCGTCGGGCGCTACTGCGCCGACACGCGCTCCGACGAGCGCAACTGCGGCGCGTGCGGCGCGCAGTGCCCCGCGGGCAACACCTGCCTCGACGGGGTGTGCGCCGTCTCGTGCGTCACGAGCCAGACGCTCTGCAGCGGCGCCTGCCGCGACCTGCAGACCGACGTGCGCAACTGCGGCACCTGCGCCAACGCGTGCGGCGCGGGGCAGGTGTGCTCCACGGGCACCTGCCAGGCCTCGTGCGGCCCCGGGCTCAGCGAGTGCGCCGGCGGCTGCGTGAGCACCGACACCGACCCGAGCAACTGCGGCGCGTGCGGCGCCCGCTGCGCGCTCCCCCGCGCGTCGGTGAACGCCTGCGCGGGCGGCGCCTGCGTGGTGGGCGCCTGCGACGCCGGCTTCGCCGACTGCGACGGCAACCCGGCCAACGGCTGCGAGGCCGAGGTGCGCGGCGCCGACGCGAACAACTGCGGCGCCTGCGGCCTCGCGTGCCGCTTCGCCAACGCGGGCGGCACCTGCGCCGCGGGCGCGTGCGCGCTCGGCGCCTGCAACGCGGGCTTCGCCGACTGCGACGGCAACCCGGCCAACGGCTGCGAGGTCGACCTCGCGCGCGACAACACCCACTGCGGGCGCTGCGGCACGGCGTCTTCGTCGGCCGCGTGTCCGGCGGGGCAGGTGTGCGCCGCGGGCGTCTGCGCCACCAACTGCGGGGCGGGGCTCACCAGCTGCGGCGGCGCGTGCACCAGCACGAGCTTCGACCCGCGCAACTGCGGCGCGTGCGGCGGCGCCTGCGCGCTCGCCAACGTGGCCACGCAGGCCTGCGCGAGCGGCGCGTGCGTGGTGGGCGCGTGCGCGGCGGGCTTCGCCGACTGCGACCGCGCGGCCGCCAACGGCTGCGAGGTGAACATCGGCGCCAGCGACACCAACTGCGGCGCCTGTGGCAACGCGTGCGCCGAGG
>CAISKJ010001674.1 GCA_903885885.1 uncultured delta proteobacterium | reverse complement strand
CGGTGGCGGCCGCCGCGGTGCTGGTGGTGGCGCTGGGGCTGTGGGTGCTGCGGCTCCTCGTGCGGTCGCGGCGCGTTCAGGCCGAGGCCGAGCGCAGCGCGGCGTCGGCGGTGATGCTCGCCGAGGCGATGCGCGCGGCCGAGGGCAAGCCGTGGGCGGGCGAGCTCGCCGAGCTGTTGCGCGCGACGCTGCAGCGCGACGACGCGGGGGCGCTCATCGACGAGGTGCTCCGCGCGCGCGACGCGCCGCCGAAGCGAGGCGCCCGAGGGCTCGTGGCTAGGGGGGCGGGGGTTCGCCTCCGGGCGCCGGAGGCTCCGCGCGGCTGAGGTCTTCGGAGGGCATCAAGATGCGATTGATCTCGGCTCCGAGGAGGAGCGCCATGGTCGAGACCCACATCCAGAGCAGGAGCACGATGACGCCGCCGAGGGCGCCGTAGGTGGCCTCGTAGCTCCCGAAGTGCGAGACGTAGAGGCTGAAGGCCCACGAGGCGACGACCCAGAGGAGCACGCCCGCGACGGAGCCTGGCGTCAGCGTTTGAAAGCGCGGTCGCACGTTGGGGAGCAGGGTGTAGAAGCTCGCCCATACGCCCATGAGGAGCAGGGCCGCGGAGGGGAGGCGGGCCCAGGGGAGCGCGGCGCCGAGGGGGCCGCCGATCCAGCGCCCGACGACGGGCAGCGCGACGGCGGCGAGGCCCGCGGCGAGGGCGACGACGCCCGCGGCGAGCGTGATCGCGATGGCGACGAGGCGGCGCCTCCAGAAGGGGCGCGTCTCGACGACGTTGTAGGCGCGGTTGAGCGCGGGGATGAGCGACGCGACGCCCGCCGAGGCAGACCACACGGTGGCCAGAAAGCCGAAGGTGAGCACGCCCCCGTTGGGGTGATCTTTGAGCGCGGTGAGCCGCTCGGAGACGATCACCGTGACGGCGCGGGGCGCGACGCGGTCGAGGTCGCGCACGGTCTGGTCGATGGTCTCCCAGCTGATGACCTGACTCACGACGCTGACCACGAAGAGCAGAAAGGGGAAGAGCGCCACGATGCAGTAGAAGGTCACGGTGGCGGCCGCGTCGTCGACGGCGTCGCGCATCAGGGCGGCGACGAGCCGCCGCGCGAAGTCGCGCCAGGGGATGTCGCGGCCGGGCCAGAGGAGTCTCGTTCGTCCAACGGGGCGTCGCGCCATGGTGTTCGCACCGTCGTCGCACCGCGCTCGCGCGTGCGCAATGCGTCCCGTACCTGGGAGCGAAGTCGCCATCGAAAAGTAGGGCGCGCTGTGTGGCGTGCGCGATGCACAGCGGTCGAGGGCGCGGCGCGCACCACGCGGCCCGAGAGGAGTCACGAGCCCAATCCATGGAGACCGTTCACCACGATTCACCGGAGCCCGCGCGGGGCCCACGCGGCGAGGGACTGATCGAGTCGCCCTCGGAGCGGGCGCTCAACCGGGTGGCGCTCGTCGCGATGGTCGCGCTCATCGCCCTCGCGCTCACGACCTACGTGCTCCTCAAGCTTCCGTGAGGGCGACGCGGCCACGCGCGCGGTGATCTGTTAGGGTGATCTTCGCACTCCGGGTCGATCTCCGCGGCGGGGGTCGGAGGGGTGGGAGGATCACCTTGCGGTCGACACACGGGATTCTTTGTTGCGCGGCGCTCGTCGCGCTGACGGCCTGCGGCGCCAAGACGGGGATGCGCGTTCCCGACGCGGCCGCGACGACCGATGCGCCCGCGGTGATCGACGTCGCCGATGTGCCTGACGTGATCGACGCGCCCGACGTGATCGACGTGATCGACGTCGCCGACGTGCCCGACGTGCCCGACGTGGTGGACGTGCCGCCGGCCTGCGTTCCGGGGCGCTTCGCGCTCGAGCGCAGGAGCGCCGAGATCATGTTCGTGATCGATCGCTCGGGCTCGATGAGCTACGCGATCAACGGTCGCCGCGCGTTCCTCGACACGCCCACGCGCTGGCGTGTGCTGCGCGATGCCTTCGCGGCTTCGCTGCCCGCGTTCGACGCCACGCTCTCCTTCGGCGCCAAGTTCTACCCGCGCGTGACCGACGCGTCGCAGCCCCCGCCGACGGCGTTCTCGTGCACCACCGAGCCCGGCGTCGACCTCTCCCCCGCAGCGGCGAACACGGCCGCGCTGCTGCGCATCTTCGACGACACCGATCCCCTCGGCCCGACGCCCACCTGGGAGGCGCTCGACAAGACCGTGCGCTTTCTCCGCGCGCGCCCGGGGCGCGGCGTGTCGCGGGCCATTCTGCTCGCCACCGACGGCGGCCCCAACTGCGCGACGGTGCGCCCCGCCGTGTGCCGCTGCACGAGCACGGGGCCCCGCGCGTGCGCCCCCACGAACCCCGACCCCGCCGCGAGCTGCCTCGACGACGCGCGCACCCTCGCGCTCATTCGCGACGCCGCGCAGCCCGTCGCGCCCGACGTGCAGCCCGTGCCGGTGTTCGTCGTAGGCATCGACGACCCCGTCGAGGAGGGGCCCGATTTTCGCGACGTGCTCGAGGCCATGGCGCAGGCCGGTGGGAGGCCGCGGCGCGAGGCGGGGCGCTCGGGGTACTACTCCATTCGCCGCGCCGAAGACCTCGCCGAGGCCTTCGACGCCGTGCTCCGCTCGGTGCAGCGCTGCACGTTCGTGACGCCTTCGCGGCCCGACGACCCCGACGCGATCGACGTCGAGGTCGACGGCGCCCTCGGCCGTCGCGACACCACGCGCGCCGACGGATGGGACTGGACCGACCGCAACTTTGGCGAGCTCACGTTCTTCGGCGCGGCCTGCGAGCGCGCGGCCCGCGAGGGCGCCGTGGTGCGCGCCCGCGTCGGCTGCCGCGACGAGTGAGCGCGGTCTTCGCGCCTCGTGTCCGCGCTGCGCAGGGCGATGGAAAGTTGACGCCGCGGCGGGCGCGCGCCGAGCATCGCGCGCGATGGCCAACCGCAAGAGCCCGGAGGAGTCGAAGACGCGCTTCGAGGGCTTCGCCGACGCGCAGATGACGTTCTTTCACGGGCTCGACGCCGCGCAGGATCGCGCGTGGTTCGCCGAGCACAAGCGCGCCTACGAGGCGGGCTGGGCGGCCCCCATGGCGGCGCTCCTGGGCGCGGTGCGCGCGCGCATCGCGAAGGAGTACAAGGGCTTCGAACTGCGCGAGCCGAAGGTGTTTCGGTTGCAGCGCGACGTGCGCTTCTCGCTCGACAAGCGGCCGTACAAGACGTCGGTGTCGGGCGTGCTCTCGCTCAAGGGCGGAGGCTCGACGACGGAGGCCCCCGCGGCGCTGTACATCGAGCTCGGCCTCGAGACCCTCGCGGGCGCGGGCATGTACGCGCTCATGGGCGACGCGCTCGACCGCTTTCGCGCGGCGGTGATCGACAACCGCAGCGGGGCGTCGCTCCAGAAGCTGTGCGCGCAGCTCGAGGCGCAGGGCTACGGCCTCACCGCGATGGAGACGCTCAAGACCGCGCCGCGCGGCGTCGACAAGGATCATCCGCGCATCGCGCTCTTGAAGCGCAAGGGGCTCGTCGCGATGTTTCCCACGCTGCCCGTGGCGACCATCACGACGCCGGAGTTTGCCGATTGGGTGACCGCGCGCGCCGTGGAGGCGGCGCCGATGGTGCGCTGGATGGCCCAGCACACGAAATAGCTCACACCTCGCGGAAGGCCTCGCGCGCGGCCGCGAGCGTGGCCTCGACCACCTCGTCGGTGTGCGCCACGCCGTGGAACGCCGCCTCCCACTGCGACGGCGGGAGGTACATTCCGCGGCGCAGCATCGCGCCGTGCCACCGCGCGAAGGCCTTCGTGTCGGCCTTCGAAGCGCCCTCCCAGTCGGCCACGGCGCGCACGCCGAAGAACACCGTCCACATGGCGCCGACGCGCTGCACGTGGGCGTCGACGCCGGCCTTCGCCGCGGCCTCGGTGAGGCCCGCCTCGAGCATCGCGCCGGTGCGCTCGAGGGCCGCGTACACCTCGGGGCGTCGCAGCTCGGCGAGCGTGGCGAGGCCCGCGGCGGTGGCCACCGGGTTGCCGCTGAGCGTGCCCGCTTGATACACGGGCCCGAGGGGCGCGAGCTTCGACATCACGTCGCGACGGCCGCCGAAGGCCGCGAGGGGGAGGCCGCCGCCCACGACCTTGCCCATGGTGGTGAGGTCGGGGCGCAGCCCGTAGAGGCCCTGCGCGCCGGTGATGCCGAGGCGGAAGCCCGTCATGACCTCGTCGACGACGAAGAGCGCGCCGTGCTTCGCGCAGAGGGCCGCGAGGCCTTCGAGAAAGCCCGGCCGCGGCGGCACGCAGCCCATGTTGCCCACCACGGGCTCGACGATCACCGCGGCGATGTGCTCGCCCTCGGCTTCGAAGAGGCGCGCGACCCCTTCGAGGTCGTTGTAGCGCGCGGTGAGGGTGTTGCGCGCGGTGTCGGCGGGCACGCCGGCGCTGTCGGGCACGCCGAGGGTGGCCGCGCCGCTGCCCGCCTTGACGAGCAGAAAATCGGCGTGGCCGTGGTAGCAGCCCTCGAACTTGATCACCTTGTCGCGGCCCGTGAAGCCGCGCGCGAGGCGCAGCGCGCTCATGCAGGCCTCGGTGCCGCTCGAGCAGAGGCGCAGCATCTCGATGGAGGGGAGCGCCTCGCAGATGGCCTCGGCGAAGAGCACCTCGCGCTCCGTCGGGGCGCCGTAGCTGGTGCCGAGCGCGGCCGCCTCGACGATGGCCTTCACCACCGCGGGGTGCGCGTGGCCGAGGATCATCGGGCCCCACGAGCCCACGTAGTCGACGTAGCGCGTGCCGTCGGCGCCCCACACGTAGGGCCCTTCGCCCTTCGCGATGTACACGGGCTCGCCGCCCACGGCGCGAAACGCGCGCACGGGCGAGTTGACCCCGCCGGGAATACGAAGCTGCGCCCTTGCGTGGAGGGCCTTCGAACGCTCGTCAGACATGGACTTCTCCTTACGGCTCGTGCGCGCCATACCGCCGCACGGCGCGCCGTGTCCAGCGGGCGTTGCGCGGCGCCGTCAGGGCCTGCGCGCCGCGGCCATCGCGCGCGCGGGGGCCGCAGAATACACGGCCACCTGGAGCGATCGTTGCGCGTCGGGGAGGGTGCCGCGGAGCACGAGGTGCGGCATGGTGACCGTCGACGCGCCGTAGGCGAGCGTCGCGGTTTCGAAGACCGTGCGCGCGAAGCCGATGGGCGTGGCGCCGTCGGCGGTGCGGGCCTCGACGGAGTGCAGCGTGAGGTCGGCGCAGGGGGGCTGGGCGCAGAGGCTCTGCACGGTGACGCGCACCTCGAGGGTGTGGCTGTCGAGGGCGTAGGCCGTGAGCGACGCCGACCCGAGCGAGGGGCCGCCGGCGAGCTCGCGCAGCGCCACGCGGGCGCTCCACGCGGGCGGCGTGACGGCGGCGTCGGCGGGTATGCGCGCGTCGGAGCCGCCCGTGGCGGCGTCGGCCGGGGGCGCGCTCGCGTCGGCGGCCGCAGCGTCGGCGACGCCCGCGTCGACGCCGCCGTTGGCGACGCTCGAGCCCGCCTGTGCGAGCACGGCCCCTTCGGCGTCGAGGGTGAGCGACACGGCCGCCGTCGCGACGCCGTCGAGGGTGGCCATGGTCGACCACGCGCCGGGCGAGAGGAAGGTCGAGCCGAAGACGCGCCACGCGCCGGGGCCGAAGCCGTCGAGGGTCTGCGTGGGCGAGCCGTCCCAACGCACGAGGCGCACGGGCGTGGCGCCGTCGTCGCAGTGCACCGCGAGCCACACGTCGGACGAGCGCGCGGCGAGCGAGGGCGCGAGCGAGACCGACACGCGGAGGCGGCCCTCGCCGTCGTTGGAGCACGGCGTCGACGCGTCGTCGCGGAGAGGGGCGGCGTCGACGGCCGCGTCGGGACCCAGCGGGTCTGCGTCGGGTGACGCGATGAGCTGGAGGCACCCCGCGCAGCTGAGGGCATACAAGCCCATCGCCGCGCGCGGCAGGTGACGGCTACGAAAAAGCATGGGGTCGGTTATAGCAACTCCCGCCGCCTCGCGCCTACCTGGCAGCGCTATTGCGCGAGGTGCGTGCTCTGCATAGCGGGAGGGCTTCGAGGCCGCAGCGGGCTGCTCGTCTCGTCGACGAGCACGAGGCGCGACTGCTGGAGCTGATAGGTGCGGCGCACGACGAAGGGCGGCGCGGTGCCGCCGGGGCCCGGTCGCTCGGGTTGCACCTGCACGTAGAGGTCGCGCGGGAGGAGCAGGGCCTCGTCGACGACCCACGTGGCGCCGCGCACGGCGCCGGTGACGTCGTCGGTGCCGCCGAAGCCGATGTCGCCGCTGAGGGGCGTGAGCGCGCCGTCGGCCTCGAGGCGGTACACGCGCAGGAGCGGGTCGCGCGCCTCGTCGCCCTCTTCGGATTCGCTGTCGAAGGTGACCACCACCTCGCGCGCCTCGCGGGTAACCATGGCGCGCGCGTCGCCCGCGGCGTGCGAGAGCCTGCACGCGCCTGGCCGCGCGTCGTCGATGAGGCCCGCGCGGCCGACGGCGACCCAGCGCCCGTCGGCGACGTGGACGCCTACGAGCCACGCGTTGCCGCACGCGGTGGTG
>CAISKJ010001673.1 GCA_903885885.1 uncultured delta proteobacterium | reverse complement strand
CTGGTCGAAGACGCTGACAACGCTCCTCGGGCTCGCGGCGCTCGGCGGCGCCGGGTGCGAGGGCGAGCGGCTGCCTCCGCGGCGGCGCTACGTGCTGCCGCCCGAGGTCGACGCGGCGGTGTCTGACGTGGCCGTGCCCGACCGCCTCTGCGCGCTGCGCGCGACGCCGGGAGAAGACCTCTCGGTGGGCGCGGGGCACGCGCGCGCCGCGGTGACGTGGAACGGCATTCACTACGGCGTGGCGTGGCTGCGCGACGACGGCGGCGACCGCTCCGTCGGGTTCGTGCGCGTGGCGCCCCCGGGGCGGCGCGTGGGCGTGCCCGCGCGGGTCACCGAGCGCGGCTTCGCGCCCGGCGCGCCCGCCGTGCTGTGGAACGGCGCGAGCTGGTCGGTCTTCTTCGACGGCGGCTTCGGCGACGAGCGCGGCGACATCTATCAGTCGCGCGTTGATGGGCGCGGCAACGCGGTGGGCTCGCCGTGGCGCATGACGCGCGGCGAGCGCGACGACGCCGAGCCCGCCATCGCGGCGCGCGCGCAGGGCTTCGTGCTCTCGTGGATCGCCCGCGAGGAGCACGGCCGCCGCGCGGTGCTCTACGGCCAGCTCCTCGACCGGTGGGACGCGCCGCGCAGCATGGCCGTGCGCCTGCTCGACACCAACGCCTCGCTCGCGGCGACGAAGGTGGTGTGGGCCGAGTCGCAGTCGGTGTTCACCTGCCTCTCGTCGCGCGCCGAGGTGCAGGCCGTCGACTTCGTGCGCCTCGACGAGCGCGGCCTGCCGACGGGCTCGCTGCGCCACGTGTCGCCCGATCGCCTCGGCGGCGTCGAGGTGGTGTCGCGCTACGACGTCGCCTGGGGCGGGGCCTCGCTCGGCGTCGTGTGGAGCGAGCTGCGCGAGGGCGCGACGCAGGTGTTCTTTCGCGCGGTCACGGCGCGGGGCAACGCGATCGGCGCCGACGTGATGGTGTCGGCCGACGCGCCCTCGGCCGTCGAGCCGTCGATCGCCCGCGTGGCCGACGGGGTCTTCGCCGTGGCGATGCGCGTCGAGCGCGACGGGCTGTCGCGCGTGTGGGTGCGCACCGTCGACGCGAGCGGCGCGATGCAGCAGGGGCGCGTCGAGGTGCAGGGCGCCGACGGGCAGGCGGGCACGCCGACGCTCGCCTTCGACGGCGAGGCCCTGGGCGTGGTGACCACCTCGCGGCGCGCGGTGGCGTTTCATCGCGTGGCGGTCGGGCGCTGCGTGGCGCCGTAGTCATCGCGCGATTCGCGGGGGCGATTCGTGGTAAACGCCTCGCGCCATGCCTGTACGGGAGCTGCTTCCAGAGGAGATCTACCGCCCCACCGCGACCGAGCGATGGAGCTTCGAGAGCACCGAGGAGCTCACGCCGCTGACCGAGATGGCGGGGCAGAGCCGGGCCACCGAGGCGCTGCGCTTCGGCCTCGGGATTCGCCGCAAGGGGTACAACCTCTTCGCGCTCGGCACGCCGGGCACGGGCAAGCACTCGACGGTGTTCGAAGCCATCGAGCGCCGCGCGCGCACCGAGCCCACGCCGCCCGACTGGTGCTACGTGCAAGACTTCGAACAGTGGCACAAGCCGCGCGCCCTGCGGCTGCCGCCGGGCGAGGGGCACGCCTTCCGGAAGGACATCGATAAGTTCATCGAGGAGCTGTCGACGGCCCTGCCCGCGATGTTTCGCGGCGACGAGTACCGCATGCGCCGCGCGGCGCACGAGAAGGTGTTCGACCAGGGCGAGAAGAAGCTCGTCGAGGAGCTCGAGGGCCGCGCCACGGAGCAGGGCATCGCGCTCCTGCGCGCGAGCGGCGGCTACGCGTTCACCCTCTTGCGCGACGGCGAGCCCGTGCCCCTCGCCGAGCTCGAGAACGCCAGCGACGAGGAGGAGAAGCGCTACGACACGGCGGTCGAGGCCCTGCAAGATCCCCTCGCGGTGATGCTCTCGCAGGTGGAGACCCTGCAGCG
>CAISKJ010001672.1 GCA_903885885.1 uncultured delta proteobacterium | reverse complement strand
GATCATCACCGGGCACTGCTCCTCGCACGCGCGGCAGCTCGTGCACGCCCAGATCACGTCGGGGTGGATCACGTCGGGGACGAGGTTCGTGGTGAACAGGCTCGTCACCGCGGGCGCCGCCTCTTCTCCCTCGGCGGGCGCCGCGGGCGCCGCGGGGAGGCCCTTCATCACCGCGTCTTGCTGCTCGTAGAGGTGATCGCGCAGGTCGATGGTGAAGTGCTTGGGCGAGAGCAGCTTGCCCGTGCGGTGCGCGGGGCAGTTGTCGGAGCAGCGGCCGCACTCGGTACACGTGTAGAAATCGAGGAGCGACTTCCACGTGAAGTGATCCATGCGCGAGACGCCGACGGGCGCGCCCATGGGGTCGGCGAGCTCCATGCCCTTGGTGATCTTCTCCATGAGCGCGTCGCCCGTGGGCGCCATCGGCACGAGGCGACCGGGGGCGTTGAGGTTGCGCGTGACCACGTTGCCGAGCGACGTGATGACGTGAAAGTGCTTGCCGTACGGGAGGTAGTTGAGGAACGCGAACACGAGGGTGACGTGCGTCCAGAAGCCAACCTGGCCGATGGTCTCAGCGGCGCCTGCGCCCTCGACGCCGAGCGCCGAGAGGAGGTTGCCGACGAGGCCGCCGAGGATGTCGCCGTGCTCCCACGCGAGCTGGTTGAGGAGCTCGCGCGGCGCGCCGGGGTTCTGCGTGATGGCCACGGAGAGGAGGTGGCCCGCGTCGTAGACCACGTCGGAGATCATCATCGTGGCGATGACGCCGAGCACCACCCAGGCGTGCCAGCCGTAGGCGAGGCGCTTGATCTTGTCGACGAGGCGGAAGCGAATGAACGTGCCCACGCCGAACAGCACGAGCAGCACCACCACATCTTTGATGAGGTTGTAGGTGCGGCCCGCGAAGCCGATGGCGCCGCCGGCGGTGGGGTCGAGCACCCAGGCGTTGAACTCGGGCACGTACCCGCGGCCCACGAGGATCACCGTGCGCAGCGTGAGCGTGGCGAAGCCCACGAAGATGGCCATGTGGGCGAAGCCCGCGAGGGGGTACTTGGGCATCTTGATCTGCTGGCGCAGCGCCCAGAACAAGAAGAGCCCGCCCGCCGCCGCGCCGCATGCGCCCGCCGCGGTGAGGGCCGGGGCCACGCCCGCGACGCCCACGAGGGCGAGCACCGGCGCGAGCGCGCCGAGGCCCGCGATGGTGAAGAGCAGCGCGCGCCCGAAGGCGCTCGGAGCCCGCTCGCCGGGCGCGATCGTGAGGCGATCGAGGAGCCGGTCGAGGCGCTGCTCGGGCGCGCCGGAGAGGAGAAGCTTCCAACGGCGGCTGGCGCTCCAGGCGAAGAGCGCGAGGGCGCCGCCCACGAGCAGGGTCATCGCGATGGGTTTCATGACAGAGTCTTAGGCCTCGGAGGGTGGTGCGCGGCGGGGGTCGCGGGACGGCGGCGCCCGGTCGAGTCGGTGGTGTTATGTGGGAGTCGGGCGGCGCCCGGTCAACGCGGCAGGCGCGCGTCGAAGAAGGCGCGGAGCTTGATGAGCGTGCGCTCCTCGCGGGCGAAGGGAGGCGCCGCGTAGTCGCGCGCGAAGCCTCGCACGTCGTTGAGGAGCTCGGCGCGCACGCCGGGCTGCGCCACGATGTCGTCGACGCTGCGCCCGCGGGCCGAGCCCTTCGGCAGCGCGGACACGTAGCGCTCGAGGCGGGCGCTGTCGGCGCCGAGGAAATCACGCACCAGCGCGGCCTCGGCGGCGAGGGTCGCCACCGCACCGTGGGCCTCAGGCGCGAGGCCCGCGGCGAGGGCGAGGGCGCTCGAGACGCGCAGCACGAAGGCGTCGTCGAGGTACCCGATGTCGTCGATGCCGTCGGGGATGAGGTCGACCGATTTGAACACGTAGTTGAGGCCCGCCGCGAGCACGCGCCGCGCGCCGTCGGGCGTGGCGTCGTCGGCGAGCGCGGCCGCGAGCACCGTGATGTCGGCCCCCAGCGTGCGAAGCCACTCGGGGAAGGTCTCGAGGCACCGTGCGTCTGCGTCGCTGCTCATCGTGTGCGATTCTCCCGTCAGGCGTGAGAAAACGGCCCGACGCTCCGTGAAGGCCGCGGATGCTAGCGGAACCTCCGGGCCTCCGTACAGGGGCCTCGCACCCGCCCCATGAGAATCGCCGCTCCCCGTCGGCGGGCGCGGCGCGGAGTTCTCGGCGCGGCGGCGTCCGTGGTACGACCCGCGCCCCGTGAAGCGCTGTGCCCTCGCCTCGCTCGCCCTCGCGCTC
>CAISKJ010001671.1 GCA_903885885.1 uncultured delta proteobacterium | reverse complement strand
GGTGGGGAGGCGCAGGTACGCCTCGGTGAGGTACCAGACCGCGTTGCCGAAGCCGTCGTGCACGACGTCGGTCTCCGAGAGCTGGTCGGTCAGGGGCCGCGACCCGAAGGTCGCCGCCGGGAGCGCGTGAATGGCGTCGAGGGAGGCCCGCAGCAACGGCTCGTAGGTGGCGCCGCAGCGGGTCGCCCTCACCGTCTCCACGCGCCGGGACAGCAGATCGCCGATCCCGAGCTTGAGGTCAGACAGCGTGAGGGTGCGCATGCTTCCAGCTACGGCGGCAGCCTGCGCGAGCTTGAGGCGATCAGCTCCGGTGGGGGGCCGTGAGGCTGTGCGACCTGGTGACGACCTGCGCGATGGGGTGCCCCGAGGGTGTGCGAGCTGACCGCGATCATCTCGAAGGGGTAGCCCGAGGGTGTGCGAGCGGATGGCGATCAGCGCGAAGAGGTGACCCGAGGCTGTGCGGGCTGGTGGCGACCAGCGCCTTCGCCCGCTCAGCGGCGCGCGATGCCGAGGCGCAGCGGCGCGCAGCCGGCGACGTCGTGGCGCTCGAACTTCAGGTACACCGGGTTGGTGCCCGACTCGCCGCGGCCCGGCGCGTAGGTGTGCGCCTGCTCCGACTCGGCCTCGTTGGACCCCTCGGGGCACCCGACGCCCGCGACGTTGTCGACGGCGTCGGCGCTCGAGACCCAGTTCGCCTGGAGGCCGCACACCTGCACGCCCGCGGGCGACCGCGCGATGGTCACCACGCGCACGGTCTCGGGGTCGCGCGTGAACGAGAAGGGACCGACATAGAAGGTCGCCTCGCAGGGCACATCCATCTCGGGGAGCGACGCGCCCGCCGCGAGCGGCGAGGCGCTGGCGATCGTGCCGTGGGCGGGCGCCGCCGCGGCGGTGAGGCCCGTCGCGCTCGGCGGCGGCGGGGTGGTGGCCTGACACGCGCACGCGAGCAGCGCGACGCACACGAGGGAGCGAAGTGACATCGGAGAGATTCGCACCTTTCGCCGTCGGAGGCGGCCCCACGCCGCGCCCCGATCGACCGCGCGAGACTACCAATCGCTCTCCGCGCGAGGGGAGCGAGAAATGCGCTCAGCGCCCGCCGAGGTCGAAGGCGTGGTAGCCCACGACGAGGCCCACGAACACGTCGGCCTGCGCCTGCGCGGGGCGATACTCGAGGTCGCCGCGGACGCCCAACATCAACGCCCTGCCCCTGTCGTGGGAGCTCAAGAAGCCCACGGTGTGCGTGCTCTCGCCGAAGGGAAACTCGGCCCCGAGCTCGAGCGAGGTGTTGATCGCGTACCAGACGTTGCTGTCGTTGGCGCTCAACGCGAGGGGCGCGAAGCCCACGCGCCCGTAGGCCCCCGGCGACGCCTGGCTGATGAGGCTCAGGTGCCCGCCGAGGGCGCCGTGCATGTAGTCGCCGGTCACGCGTCCGGTGGCGTCGACGCCCACGAACAACCGGTTGCCGAAGGCGACCTGCCCCGACACGATGCCCCCCACGGGGATGCGGTTGCTCGCCGTCGGCACGGCGTAGACGCCGCCGTTGACCGTGTACGCGATGCCGCACGCCGACAGCAGCACCGCGAAGCCCGCCGCGAGGGCGAGGCGCACCAGCAAAGCCCCGGGAGACGTCACCCGCGAAGCCTATCAGCCCCGCTTCGCTTCGAAGCCTTGCATCTTCTCGGCGAGGCCCTCGGCGTCGTCGCGGCTCGCGGCGTCGATCACCGCACGCAGGGCCGGATCGGCCACGGCGTCGGCCACCACGCGCACCCGCGAGCGCAGCGCGGGTCGCTCGCTCGCGCTCAGCGCCACGGCGGCGGCGGCGCGCTCTTCGGCCGACGCGCTCGGGCTCTCGAGCACGCGGAAGAGCCGCTCGGCGTCGACCTCGGCCTTGCGAAACGTCGCGCCCCCGCCGGCGCCGAGGGCGCGCAGCGCGGCGATCCACTGGGCCACGGTGCGCTCGCCGCGGAGGAGGTCGCTCACGCGCGACTGCGCGTCGCCGCGGCGGTGCGAGGCCACGGCCTGCTCGATGCGTTCGGCGAGGGCGCCCGCCTCGTCGTTGGCCCAGCCGTAGCTGCCCACTGGGATCTTGTAGGTCTCTCCGCCCGCGAGGTGGAGCTTCACACCCACGGTGTGGTTGCGGCCCCAGCCCTCGTCGTAGCGCTCCACCGAGGCGATCGCGCCCGAGGCGATGAAGTGCGCGCGGCCCATCCACCGCGCGAGCACGCCGTCGGCGCCCACCGTGACGCGCGTGGGCACCACCATCGCCACGATCACCGGCAGCACGAGAAACAGCATCGAGAAGGGCGCAAACTCCGGCGCGATGCGCGACGCCACGCTGGCCCCGAGCATGGCCGCCACGATGAGCAGCCCGATGAGCCAGGTCCGACCGCGCGAGGCGACGAGGCGCGACATCGTGCGAAAGGAGAGCGCGGCGTGTGCGGCGTCCATGCCGAGGGCGGCGAGGATCGCGTGGGCCTGCGGCTCGCTGAACACCACCACCTCGAGGGGCAGCGCGCGGCGCCGCTCGACGCGCAAGAGGGCCTCGCCCGACTGGCTCGGGGGCACGAAGAGCGCGCGCGTGATCTCGTCGCGCGGCACGACCGTCGTACCCGCGCGGAGGCCCTCCGCGGTGGCCACCAGGGGCACCTGTTCGAAGACCGCCCAGGGGCGTCGGCGGAGCACCGTGGCGAGCGCGAGCCCACCGAAGATGAGCATGTGCGGCACGAAGAAGGCCCCCCACGACTCCGTGGCGAGCGCGCTGAGGAGCACCACGGGCGCGGCCACGACAGGCGCCGCGGCGAGGGCCACGAGCGCGGGGTTGGGCTTGCGCAGCGTCATGGTCTCTTCGCAGCGCGCGTCGCTCATCTCAGGGCTTCTTCCTGGCGCGCGTGCCGAGCTTCGCGTTCATGCGGGCCTCTTCGGCGACGCGGGCCTTCGTGGCCGCCCACCCGCAGATGGGGCACAGCGTGAGGTCGTGGCGCAGCGCGGGGCAGTGCGAGCGGCCAAAGTAGATGATCTGCAGATGGAGCTTGTTCCACGCGGTGCGGGGAAAGATGCGCGTGAGGTCGCGCTCGACGTCGTCGGGCGTCTTGCCCTTCGAGAGGCCCCAGCGGTGGGCCAGCCGGAAGATGTGCGTGTCGACGGGAAACGCGGGCACGCCGAACACGTGCGACACGACCACGTTGGCGGTCTTGCGCCCCACGCCCGGCAGCGCGACGAGGGCGTCGAAGTCGTTGGGCACCGCGCCGTGGTGGAGGTCGCAGAGCATGGCCGCCAGGCCTTGAAGGTTCTTGGCCTTGGCGGGTGAGAAATTCACCTGGTGTATGAGGGCTTGAATCTCGGCCACGGGCGTGGCGCGCATCGCCGCGGGGGTGGGCGCGCGGGCGAAGAGCGCGGGCGTCACCTCGTTGACCTTCTTGTCGGTGGTCTGCGCCGAGAGCACCACCGCCACGAGGAGGGTGAAGGCGTCGGCGTGCGCGAGGGGAACGGGCGGATCGGGGTGATGCTCGTCGAGGACGGACTGAATCCTCGCGGCCTTGTCGGACATCGCGCTCACGGTGCGAGCGACGATGCACGAGGCCCCACCTTTGGGGCAATGGGCTTACGCGTCGAGGTAGCCGCGCCGGGCCTGATCGCGCTCGATGGAGCGAAACAGCGCGCCGAAATTGCCCTCGCCGAAGGAGAGGTGATTCTCGCGCTGAATGAGCTCGATGAAGATCGGGCCCACGAGGTTCTTCGTAAAGATCTGGAGGAGGTAGCCCTCCGCGTCGCCGTCGACGAGCACCTGGTGGTCGCGGATGCGCCCGTGGTCTTCGCGCACGCCCGGCACGCGGTCGAACACGGTCGCGTAGTAGTCGTCGTCGATGTCGAGAAACTCGACGGGCGAGCCCTTGAGCGCGTCGAGCGAGGCGAGCAGATCGGTGGTGAGAAAGGCCAGGTGCTGAATGCCCGGGCCCTTGTACTCCTCGAGGTACTCGTTGATCTGCGACTTCTTCTCGCTGCCCTCGTTGATGGGGATGCAGAACTTCCCACAGGGCGAGCGCAGCGCGTACGAGGTGAGGCCCGTCCTGGCGCCGCGGATGTCGAAGTAGCGCACCTCGGTGAAGCCGAAGACCGACTTGTAGAAGTCGGCCCAGCGCTGCATGGTGCCCTTGTGCACGTTGTTGGTGAGGTGGTCGATGAGGGTGAAGCCCTTCGACGGCACCACGTCGGGCGCCTCGAGGGCCACGAAGCCCATGGCGCCGTAGCGCGCTTCGAAGGGCTGCTCGTACCCGTCGACGAAGTAGAGGAGCGAGTCGCCGATGCCCAGCACGGCGGGCACGGGGCGGCCGTCGCGCGTGAGGTCGCTCGCGGCGGGAGCGCTGGCGCCGCGCGCGAGCACGGCGCCCATCGCGTCGGCGGCGTTCTTCACGCGCCAGCCCATCGACGAGATGGCCGGGCCGTGGAGCGCGCCGAAGGCGGCCGCGAAGGAGTCGGCGTCGCGGTTGACGAGAAAGGTGATGTCGCCCTGGCGGTAGAGGTCGATGGGCCGCGCGCCGTGGCGCATCACGCGCGAGAAGCCGAAGGCGGTGAAGATCGCGTGCAGCCGGGCGGGGTCGGGCGACACGAACTCGACGAACTCGATGCCGTCGAGGCCAGCGGGGTTGGTCGTTGCGTTCATCGTAGGTCCTTGGGGGTGCGCCACCGTCACTTGGGCGACCAGCTCTTCCAGTAGTCGACGCTCTCGACGGAGTCGGCGGCGGCGCAGACGTCGAGGGGGTTCTTGGTGTCGAGCATCACGGCCACCTCGTCGGTGTGCGTGACGTTGGCGGTGCGGCCCACGGCGCGCGGCTGCGGCCCGTGGTGAATGCCCAGCGGGTGCAGCGTGAGCATCCCCGCGGTGATGCCCTCGCGGGAGAAGAACTGCCCGCGGTGATAGAAGATCACCTCATCGAAATCGATGTTCGAGTGATAGAAGGGCACCTTCATCGCGCGGGGGTCGCCGTTCTCGAGGGGCCGCGGGAGAAACGTGCAGATCACGGCGTTGCGCATCACGAAGGTCGAGTGCGCCGACGGCGGCAGGTGATACCGGTCCGAGAGCACCGGGCGAATGTCGCGCACGTTGAGCTGCATCACGGTGAGCGTGCCCTTCCACCCCACGGTGTTGATCGGGCACGCGGCGAAGAACACCCGGGTGACCGCGCCGGTGCGCTTGATGCGCAGCTCGTACTCGCCGTTGGCGTCGGGCTTCGCCGTCGAGCCCTCGTCGGGCGTCGGCACCTTCACCACCGCGGGGTCGAAGAGCGCGTGCTGACCGAGCATCCCCTTCTCGGGAAAGCTCACCTCGCTGAAGGCCTCTACGGTGAGAAAGCGCGTCGCCGACGTGGGCGCGAGGCGATACACGGTGCCCCGCGGCACGAGGATGTAATCACCGGGCTCGTAGGCCAGCGGGCCGAAGTCGGTCTCGATGCGCCCCGCCCCCTCGTGGATGAAGAGCACCTCGTCGCCGTCGGCGTTGCGGTAGAAATAGGGCATCTCGTCGGTGAGGGTGGCCGTGTGCAGCGCCACGTCGGCGTTGGCCAGCACGGGCCGCCGCGCCGCCAGAAGATCACCCCCGGCGGGCGCCTCGAGGCGGTTGAGGTCGTACGCGCGGGGGCGCAGCGGGCCCTCGATGCGCGTCCAGTTCACCGGCGCCTCGCGGCGGTACAGGTGGGCGTAGTGGCCGAAGAAGCCGTTGCGCGCGTACTCCTCCTCGACGGTGCCCTCGGGCACGCCCACATGCGCCTGGAGCGCCACGCGACCGCGAATGTACGGGATGTCCATGGGCCGCGACGGTGGCCCCCTACACGGTCACATAAAAGCACAAAGTTCGCACCGAGATGGTGCGATGGGTTTACAGTGCAGGCCCCTATGGTGGTGACGCTCGATCAGGCGCGGGCGCTCGACGCGCTCGCCCTCCACGGCACCTTCGCGAAGGCCGCCGCGGCGCTTCACAAGCAGCACACGGCGGTGCTCTACGCGCTGCGCACGCTCGAGGCGCAGACGGGCCTCGCGCTGCTCGACCGCGCGGGCTACCGCACGAAGCTCACGCCGGCGGGCGAGCTGGTGCTGGCCCAGTGCCGCAAGATGCTCGACGCCGAGCGCGACCTCGCCACCCTGTGCGACGTGATGCGCACCGGGTGGGAGCCGCGGCTGGGCATCGTGTTCGACGGCATCGTGCAGACCGAGCGGGTGCTGCGCGTGGTGGGCGAGCTGGCGCGCGAGCGCATCCCCACGCGCCTCACGGTGACCGCGGAGTTTCTCGGCGGCGTGGAGGAGGCCTTCGTGCGCGGCGAGGCCGACGTGATGGTGTCGGTGCTCCCGCCGCAGACGGTGTCGCTGCGGGCGCAGGCGATGGCGCCGCTGCGGGCGCTCCTGGTGGCGCACAGGAGCCACCCGCTGGTGGCCAAGGGCGCGACGGTGACCGACGACGCGCTGCGCGCGCAGGTGCTGCTCGTGGTGCGGGGCAGCGACCCGCGGCTGCGGCTCAGCACGGCGGCCCTCGCGGTGCCCACGGTGGTGAGCCTCAACGATTTTCACGCCAAGAAGACGAGCCTCCTCGACGGCCTCGGGTACGGCTGGATGCCCGAGCACCTCATCGAGAAGGAGCTGCGCAAGGGCACCCTCGCCCGCGTGCGGTGGAAGGGCGGCGGCACGCACACCTACCACCCGCACGTGTACACCCGCGGCACCCACGCGCCGGGGCGCGCGGCGCAGCGCGTGATCGACGCGCTCGTCAGCCCGTGAAGGCCCCTTCGCCGGCGTCGAGGCGCGCGTCGAGGGCGGCGGCCTCGGCCATCACCCGCGCGCGCGAGATCTTCGTGCCGGGCCCGTAGGCCTCGACGGCGTCGAGGGTGACGCGCGCGAGAATCACCGGCAGCGCGGTGAACTCGACGAAGCCCCGCTGCCCGCCCCCCGACTGCAGCGCGCGCACGTAGCCCTCGGCCTCGTCGAGGTCGCGCCGCGCGAGCGCCAGCACGTCGGCGCGCGCCACGCCGGGCGGGAGGTACACGCGCCCGTCGCGGGCGTCGTCGGCGGCGTCCTTCAGAATGTTCACGAGCTGCAGGCCCTCGCCGAAGGCCGCCGCGCGCGCGCGCAGCTCGCCCTCGACGGCCGCGAGGGAGGGCGACGCGAGCGCGAAGAGGTCGGTGAGCAGCTCGCCCACGATGCCCGCCACCACGTAGCAGTACGCGCGCAGTTCGGCGAGGTCGGCGAGGCGCAGCGCGCCCCCCTCGGTGCTGCGCTCGACGAAGCCCGCCATGCCCTGCGTGGTGCGCAGCGCGTGGGCGATCACCACGGACCGCGACCGGGCGTCGAGGGCGAAGGCGCGGTCGAGCACGGCGGGGGTCTCTGCCACGAGCGCGAGGTAGCCCGCGTGCTCGCTGGGCGGGTCGGCGAGCCACGCGCCCGCGAGGGAGCGCGCCCGCGCGGGGTCGTGACGCTCGAGCAGCGCGGCGAAGTCGGCGAGGGCCGCGAGGCGCCGGGCGCGAGGCCACGCGGCGGCGTCTTCGAAGGTGTCGGCGATGCGAAAGAGCAGGTAGGCGAGCGTCACCTCGCCGCGCACGGGCTCGGGGAGCCGCGGGATCGAGAGCGCGAAGGTGCGGCTCGTCTCCGCGAGCAATCGATCGGGGTCAGCCATAGGGAGTGTGCTTCTCGCGCCCCGTGTGCGTCGGTGTCAACGCCGGGCGCGCTGCGGCGCCCTTGATTCGCCGCGGGGGCGGTGTTACCCATCCGCGCTCTCTATTCACCCCGTTGGTGTACAACCCCTCGCGACGGCGCTTCGGCCGTCAATTGAGGGGCACAGCCACCACCCTCACCCTCGAGACAAGCACCATGAAGTCTGGCATCCACCCCGTGTACCCCGTCATCACGATCACCTGCGCGTGCGGCAACGCCGTGAAGACGCGCTCGACCCGCGGCGATTTCTCCATCGACGTGTGCTCCGCCTGCCACCCGTTCTACACGGGCAAGCAGAAGATCATGGACACCGCCGGCCGCGTCGACCGCTTCAAGAAGCGCTTCGAGAAGATCGGCGCCGCCTCCGTCCGCGCCGCCAAGTAGTCGCGCGCTGTTTGCGCCGCTTCCCTCGCGATCTCGCGATCGCGTGTTAGATTCCGCCCCAACCCTCTATGTCTAAATCGTCCGTCAGTGCGGGTGTCCCGTACCGCGAATCGTCGTTGTGTCCGCGCCTCAACGTGGGCGGTCAGGCCGTGATCGAGGGCGTGATGATGCGCTCTCCCCGCTGCCTGGCCGTCGCGGTGCGGCGCGCCAACAGCGAGATCGTGGTGCGCGAGCAGCCGTGGAAGAGCTCCTTCGCGACGGCCATCATGAAGATCCCCTTCTTGCGGGGCGGCCTGGTGCTCGTCGAGTCGATGCGCAACGGCTACGAGGCGCTCAACTTCAGCGCGCAGCAGTTCGAAGCCGACCTGCCCGAGGCCGAGCGCACGCAGCAAGAGGGCGGCGCCTCGGGGGCGGCGTCGCGCCTCGGCGTGGTCTTCTCGCTGGCCATCTTCGTGGCCCTGCCGAAGCTCCTCACGTGGCTCACGGGCTACCTCTCGGGCCACCCCCTCGGCATGAGCGACCCGCGGTTTCACATCCTCGCGGGCTTCTTCAAGCTCGCGATCTTCGTGACCCTCATCTCGCTCATGCGCCGCAACGCCGAGATGCTGCGCGTGTTTCAGTATCACGGCGCCGAGCACAAGGCGATCGCCGCCTACGAGTCCGGCGAGGAGCTCACGGTGGCCAACGCGCAGCGCCACTCGACGCGCCACGCCCGCTGCGGCACCACCTTTCTCATGGTGGTGGTGCTCGTCTCGGTGGCCATCTTCGCGATGGTGCTCCCGATGATCCTGCCCGCCAACGGCGGCCTCGCCAACGTCATCCTCTCGATCTTCATCAGCATCCCGCTGCTGTTCCCCATCGCGGGGGTCTCGTACGAGCTGCAGCGCCTCGGGGCGCGCTTCACCGACAACCCCCTGGCGAAGCTCTTTCTCTACCCGGGCTACCTCGTGCAGGGCCTCTCGACCGCCGAGCCCACCGACGATCAGGTGGAGATCGCCCTCGCCGCGCTGCGCGTCACGCTCGTGAGCGAGGCCGACAAGCAGCCCGCGGCGCCCGACGCCACGAAGGTGCAGACCTTCGCCGACTACGCCGCCCTCTCGACGCAGTACGGCCTCTAGCGCCCGCCGCGCGCCTTTCTCTCCCTCACCTTCTCCCAACAGCTTTAGAAGTATCGACGCGCGCGGCGCAGGGCCCGCGCGCCAACCGAAGGATGTCGTGATGCTCCCGATCGACAAGCTCGAGGCGCTGGTGCACCGGGCCGACGAGCTCGACCGACTGCTGTGCGAGCCCGGCGTGGCGAGCGACAACGCGCGCTACCGCAAGCTCACCCGCGAGCGCGCGCAGCTCGAGGCGCTGGTGACCTCGTTCGCCCGCTACAAGCTCGTGAAGAAGAACCTCGACGAGGACC
>CAISKJ010001670.1 GCA_903885885.1 uncultured delta proteobacterium | reverse complement strand
GTACAGAATTGGCGGCGAGTGTGCGCCACGCACCGCACGAGAACCACGCGCCCGCCGCCGGCGGCTGCAGCGTGCAGGCGACGAGAGCCACTTCCGTCGTCACGTACAGTGAGCCCCCGACTGTGGTACCCGAAGGGAGGGCGAGGCCGACGACGCCTCCGTCGAGGGTGCCGTCGCCGCGCGTGAGGGTGAGGGGCGCCGGGCTGATGGATATAGTGGCATTCCCCCAACTCCAAGCGCTCCAAATCCCCACGCCGTACTGCGCCGCAAGAATCAATCCCGTGAAGGATGCGCCCGAGGAGTCGCCCGACGCCACGATCGCTCCGAGCGCACTGGGCGCGCGGTCGCCCCACGCGGCCGCGCGCGGGAGCGTCTCGCTCGTGGTGATCTCGTGCGAGACCCCCACCGCGTCGCGATGGGCGCGCAGCACGCCGTTGTCGCCGCCGAGCACGCTCACGCCCACCACGGTGACCTCGACGCGGCGCGAGGATGCGCCCGCGCTCACGGTCACCGACGCGTCGCGGGCCCGCGCGCTCGCGGCCACGCCCACGAGCGCCACCTCGGCGCGCCCCGCGCTCACCGGCACGAGCGCCTCGAGCGAGAGGCCCGCGGCGGTGACCACCCGCAGGCCGCCGGTGACGACCACGCGCACGGCCCCCGTCGCGGCGCCGCGCACCGTGATGCGCTGCACCTCGTCGTCGCGCGCGGCGTCAAGCGGCGGCGCCTCGGCGAGGTCGGGCACGCCGTCGTCGTTGTCGTCGTCGGCGTCGAGCGCGACCAGGGCCTCGGGGGGGTTCTCTTCGCCCGTCGACCACGTGAGCGTGAGGGGGAGCGGCTGCGCCCACGCGTCGCCGCGCGCGGCGGCGATCGCGCCGCACAGGAGGGCCACGCCGAAGCGCCACGCGCGGGTCTCTCGGGTTGTCACGGGCGCGACGATAACGCACCTGCGAAACTCCCGCGTTGATCGCGGCGCCGAACCGCGGGTATGGTCCGCGCGTGAGTGAGCGACGGGTGTTCGCCGGAGGTTGGCAACAACCTCGGGAGGAAAGTCCGAGCTCCGAAGGCGAGGATGCAGGCTAACGGCCTGTGGGAGCGATCCCGAGGACAGTGCAACAGAGAAGAGACCGCCCGCATGTGCGACCGAGAGGGAGCGCCCGCGGGTAAGGGTGAAACGGTGAGGTAAGAGCTCACCGCGGCGCTGGTGACAGCGCTGGCATGGCAAACCCCATCCGGAGCAAGACACAACAGGGAGCGAAGGGGAAACCCGAGAGGCTGTGCCGGCCGATGCTCCCGGGTATGTCGCTGGAGGCCGTCGGCAACGGCGGTCCTAGAGGAATGAACGCCACGTCGTCGCGGGCGACCGCGGGGGCGAACAGAACTCGGCTTACAGTGCTCTCTCACCGGCGAAGGCCCCGACGATCGGCAACGGTCGCCTCGGGGCCTTCGTCGTTTCGAAGCGTGGCGCGAAGGTGAGCGCGGTCGTACGGGCGCGAACGATCGACACGACCGGCGCCTGAAAACCACTGTGTCCGAGCCCGATTTCGAGATCGTTCGGGGCCGAACGATCAGTCGGTGGCGTGGCCTCGGAAGGCGATCTGGAGCACCTGCCGCGCGAGCGTGGCGGCCTTGATGCGCCACACCGGCCCGTTGCCCACGAGCACCCCGAACGAGAGCCGGTGCTCGGCGTTCTGCGCGTTGCCCACGAGCCAGGTGTAGGCCGTGTAGGGGGCGTCTTGCGTGAGGGTGCCGGTCTTGCCGCCGACGGTCACGTCGTCGAGGTAGAGGCGCCCCGCAGGGTCGTGAAAGGCGTGAAAGCCCGTGCCGTCGGTCACGGTGCGCAGCATCGCGCGCTGGAGCACCGCGGCCACCTCGGGAGACACCGCGCGGCGCCACGGGCGCTGGGCGCCTCGGGCGATCACCGCGCCCCGCGCGTTGCGGAGCGTCTCGATGATCCACGGGCGCGTCATCTCGCCGTCGAGCGCCACGCCCTGCGCGAGGAGGGCGCCGTGGAGGGGCGACAGGGTCGAGTTCCAGAAGCCCGCGGCGGTGCGCGCGAAGCCGAGGTTGTCTTCAGGGATGGTGAAGGTGCTCGGCGACACGGCGGCGTCGAAGGGGAGCGGCTCGCCGAAGCCCCAGCGGCGCGCGGCTTCGGCCTCGGCCTCGGGGCGCAAGAGCTCCAGCGCGCGCCGGGCGAACACGGTGTTGATCGAGCGCGCGAAGGCGTCGGGGAGCGTCACGCACTCGCGGTCGCGCGCGGGGTCGGCCACGAGGTCGCGCTCGGTGAGCCGGTGGAATCCGCCCGAGAAGCACGTCGTGGCATCGGCCGCGAGGCCCCCCGCGAGCAGCGCCGACCCGGTCACCACCTTGAAGACGCTCGCGGCGGGCGCGTCGGCGGCGCGCGCGAGGTCGGTGCCGGCGGCCCCCGTCGACGCGTACACGAGCACCTTGCCGGTGACGGTGTCGAGCACGACGACGCTCGCCATCGGGATGCCCGAGCGCGCGAGCAGGTTCACCGTGCCGCGCTGCCACGCGGGGTCGAGCGTGAGCGTCGCGCGGCGACCGTCGGCGAGCTGCACCCCGTAGCGACCGTCAGGCCCGAGGCGCGAGGCCGCGGGGTTGAAGCCCGCCACGACGCCCGTGATGATCGACGGCTCCGGCGGGCGCACCGCGAGGCTCGTCTGCGCCATGGTGACCGACGCGTGGAGGGTGTCGGCGCGGCGTCGCGCGTCGTTGCGGCGGCCGAGGGCCACCATGGGGATCGCAGCGCCCACGATACCGAGGGCCACCACGTTGCGCAGCGTGCGGGTCTTCACGTGGCGGTCGGTAGCGAGAAACCCACGCGTCGGTCAACTTTCGGGCGGCCGCGGTGGGGATCTTCTGTGCAGCGCGCGAGCGGCGTTACACTCTAGCGAATGGCAGACGACCACGTAACGAGCCCCCACCGCGTCGTCGGCCTTGTGGTGCGTCCGAGCAAGATGCCCGCGCTCGAAGACGCTTGCCTCGTTGTGCTCTACGGCGAGTCGATCGGCCGCCGCGTCGCGCTGCGAGATGCGCCATTGACGGTCGGCCGCGCGAGCGACGCCGACCTGCAGTTTGAAGAAGAGAGCGTGTCGCGGCATCACTGCCGCTTCGAGCCCTTCTCCGACGAGGGCGGCGTCGAGCGCTGGCGCGTGGTCGACCTCCGCAGCACCAACGGCACCTTCGTGAACGACCGCGTGACCACGAGCGCGGTGCTCCAGCACGGCGACCGCGTCCAGATCGGCCGCACGATCTGCAAGTTTCTCGGGAGCGGTCAGATCGAGGCGGCCTACTACGAAGAGATCTACCGCCTCGTGACCACCGACGGCCTCACGGGGCTCTGCAACCGTCGCGCGTTCACCGAGGCCCTCGCGCGCGAGTTCGGTCGCTCGCTTCGCTACGGCCGACCGCTCGGTCTCGTGATGCTCGACATCGACCACTTCAAGAACCTCAACGACTCGTACGGCCACCTCGCGGGCGACGCCGCGCTGCGCCAGCTCGGCGCCATTCTGCGCGCGAACCTTCGCCGCGAAGACATCGTGGGGCGCCTGGGCGGCGAGGAGTTCGGCCTCTTGCTCCCCGAGCTCGACCTCGCGGGGGCGCGGCTCGTGAGCGACAAGGTGCGCTCGCTGGTTGCCTCCCGGGGGCTTGATTTCGAAGGGGCCGCGATGCGGCTCACGGTCTCTGCGGGCGTGGTCGCGCGCGCCGACGGAGACGCCGACGCCGACGACATGATGCGCCGCGCCGACGCCCTCCTCTACACGGCCAAGCGCGCGGGGCGCAACCGCACCGAGGGCTGAGCGGCGACGCGGCGCGAGGGCCCTCAGCCGGGGGTGGCGCCGCCGCCCTGCGCAGGCACCACGATGAACACCGGGCGCGTGTCGACCACGCTGCCGCCGCGGCCGATCACCTCGACGGTGGCCGTGAAGAGCCGTGCGCTCATGCCACCCTCCATGAAGTCGTTATAGAAGTCGGCGCGGAACACCACGCGCGTCGTCGGCGACACGTTGTAGAAGGTGGTCATGTCGCGGCGGTCGTAGCCCTCGGGCATCTCGGGCGAGGCGCGCGAGGGCACCACGGCCTTGATGAAGCTCGCGGTCGTGCGGCCCATGGGGAGGCCCATGGCCGTGGTGTCGGGCAGCACGCGCGTGGTGATATCTTGCCGCGTCTGCCCCGCGATCTGCGCGATGGCGTCGACGACGGAGCTCGACACGTCGGCGATGCCCGCGGCGCCGGGGCCGAACACGATGGGGCGGCCCATGCCGTTGAGCGAGCGCGTCATGCGCGACACGATGGCGGCGTTGCGGTAGGTGCGCCCCTCGACGCCGTCGCCCACATCGATGCCGATGAAGAACGCGCCGCGGCGGTTGTAGGCCGCCACGAGGTCGGCGCAGTTGTGCCCCGGCGTGCCCGGCGTGACGGGCGACGCGGCGTCGCAGCCGTCGTACCAGCTCGCGTCGGAGGCGAGCACCACGATGGGCACGCGGCCGTCGTTGAAGCAGCCCCAGCCGAAGCGGCCCGCGGCGGCGCTCGCTCCGCAGTCGCGCGCGGGGTCGACGCGCGGCACCCAGCCGTTGCCCCCGGTGTCGCGCGCGTTGCGCACCGAGAGCAGCGCGAGGGGATCGGTCTCGTGGCCGACGGCGCCGGTGCCGTCGATGATTTCGAAGGCCGCCTCGGTCTGGCACTCGGGGAGGTCGCCGCCGACGAAGCGGCCCATCGTGTCTTGATCGATCGTGCGCATCGCATCGAACGCGGTCTGGACCGCGGTGACGTCGTTGGTGATGCGCTGGCGGATCCAGAGGGTGTAGTCGCCCGCGGTGGTGGGCATCGAGGGGCAACGCGTGCTCGTCGTCGCGGGACCCGCGGCTGCCTCGCGATGCATCTTGTCGGGTGCCGGGCTCTCCGCCGCTAGGGCGGGCTTCAGCGCCACGGCGAACGTTGCCGTCCGGGACTCGTTTGGAAACCGGGTGATATACAGCGATTTCTTCGGTCCGGAGCCTCTGATCGGTGAGCTGGTGTCTCAGGATGGCTCGGAGATTATCCGGACTCTCTTTTCGCGCAACTTCGTCGCATTAGACACCTACGACCTTCACTACACTCCCACCAGAGCTGGCCTGTCCACGCTTACGATCTCGTTGAGCAGTGCTTCCAACGTCTTGCGAAATGGCATC
>CAISKJ010001669.1 GCA_903885885.1 uncultured delta proteobacterium | reverse complement strand
GATCTTCACGCTGAGCCAGACGGTGGCCGTGCTCGCCACCATCGGCATTCAGCTCATCTCGGCGGCGCGCATGTTCGCGCTGCACACGCTCAACGCCGTGATCGCGCTCGTTGCGCTGTACCTCGCGAGCCGCTGGCTCGTGCCCACGATGGGCGTGCGCGGCAGCGCGTGGGCCGAGGTGATCCGCAACACGTCGGCGACGCTCATGCCCGTCGCGCTCACGGTGGTCTACCTCTGGCGCCGCGACTGGATCACCGACCGCGTGAAGCCCGCGTAGCGCCCGTCGCCGCTCAGCGCCGCGCGGGCTGCGGCGCCTCCCGCGGGTCGGCGTCGTCGCGCGGGGGGCCGCGGCGCGCGAGGTCGCCGAGGGTGCCGAGCACGCGCCCGAGGCCGCCCATCGAGCTCACGAGCCCGTGCACGGGCTCGGACCCGCTGCCGATGATGATGCCCGTGAGGATCATGTCGAGGGCCGCGGGCATCTGGGCGAAGCCCATCGCGCGAAAGAGGGTGACGCGCCCCGCGAAGGCGAGCGCGGGCCCCAGAAAGAAGCTCCCGTACAAGATCACCCGGCGCTTGTAGGCCACGTACGCGGGGTGGCGCACGAGCCCCGTGACGCGCGCGCGGGCCTCGTCGAGGCGGGCGCGGGCCTCGCGAAAGGCCTCGTCGCGCGCGGCGCGGGCGGCCTCGTCGGGGGGCGCGCCGGTGAGGGCCCGCTCGGCCCCGTCGAACACGCGCTGCGCGTCGTCGAGGGCGCGCTGCACGTCGCCGAGCGGGGCGTGCAACGTCGCGATGAGCCGACCCACGAGGACGGCGCTGCTTTCGAAGAGCGTGAAGGCCGTCTCCCACGATCGCTCGATGGCCACCGTGAGCGCGAAGAGCGGCCCGAGCACGCCCGGCGCCGCGGCGCCCTGCGACGCGCCGCTGTCGCCCAGCGCCACCGCGGGAAACGCCACCACCGCGGCCCCCAAGAGCGCCGCCCACGCGCGCGCCGGGCGCGCCTCACCGACCGTGATCTGCCTCGTCATGTGCACCCCTGAGTGGGCGCATTGTCGCGGTTCGCGCGCGCGGCGCAAGGAGCCGTTGGAGCGTGCGGCGCAGGTCGGCGGCGTCGAGGGGCTTGGCGAGGTAGGCGTCCATGCCGGCGGCGAAGCACTGCTCGCGGTCGCCCTCCATCGCGTGCGCGGTGAGGGCCACGATGGGCACGCGGTGGCCCGTCTCGCGCTCCCGTTGGCGAATGGCGGCGCTGGCCTCGGTGCCGCTCATCTCGGGCATCTGCACGTCCATGAGAATCAGGTCGACGCCGCCGCGCGCGTGGGCGGCGAGGGCGTCGCGGCCGTTGTGCGCCGTCTCGAAGGTGTAGCCCCACTGGTCGAGCAGGTGCTCGGCGAGCATCACGTTGACGGGGTTGTCTTCGACGAGGAGCACGTGCGCCGACGCGGCGGCCACGGGCGCCCCGGCCTCGGGCGGCACCGGCGTCGGGGGCGGCGCGACGGCGAAGGGGAGGCGCGCCACGAACTCGCTGCCGACGCCGACGGCGCTCTCGACCTCGAGGGCGCCGCCCATGCGAAGCACGAGGCCGCGCGTGATGGTGAGCCCGAGGCCGGTGCCGCCGAAGCGCCGCGCGATCGAGGCGTCGGCCTGCACGAAGGCTTCGAACACGCCGCCGAGGTGGGCGGGCGCGATGCCGATGCCCGTGTCGCGCACGCGGAGGCACACCGCGACGGCGCCGCCGTCGGGGGCCGAGCACTCGACGGAGACGCGCACCGACCCGCGCGCGGTGAACTTGATCGCGTTGCCGACGAGGTTGGTGATCACCTGGCGCACGCGCGCGGGGTCGCCCATGAGGCGCTCGGGGAGGGCCGGCGCGACCTCGCACGCGAGCGTGAGGCCCTTGTCGCGCGCGGTGGGCGCGAGCATCTGGAGCACCTCGGAGAGCACCCGCGGCAGGTCGAAGGGGACGGCCTCGATGATGAGCTGCCCGGCCTCGATGCGCGACGAGTCGAGCACGTCGTTGATCACCGCGAGGAGGGCGCCCGCGGAGGCGCGCACCACGTCGAGGTAGGTGCGCTGCTGCGCCGTGAGCTCGGTGCCGAGGAGCAGGTCGGTCATGCCGAGCACGCCGTTCATCGGGGTGCGAATCTCGTGGCTCACGTTGGCGAGGAACGCGCTCTTGGCGCGGCTCGCGGCCTCGGCGGCCTCCTTGGCGGCGCTGAGCTGCGCGTTGAGCTCCTCGGCCTTGCGGAGCTCGTGGCGCGCGAGCTCGGCCTCGTGGCGCGCGAGGAGCGTCTGCGTGTGCGTGGCGTTCGCGCGGTGCATCATCGCGAGGCCCGCCCGGTGCTCCAACTCGCGGGCCTGGTAGGCGCGCATCCAGTCGCCGAGCGCGACGTGGCTGTCGGCGAGGGCGCGGTGCGCGCGCATCGTGGCGAGGGGCGTCGCGCAGCGTTCGAAGTCTTCGGCGGTGACGGGGGCGAGGGCCGCGATGGCCTCGGCGTGGCGACCCTCGCGGGCCAGGAGGGTCGCCTCGGCCCAGGGCACGTACACCCGGTGCGTGGGCGTGAGGGCGCCGTCGCGGGCCGACTGCAGGCGCAGCGTGGCGCGGGCCTCGTCGAGGGCGCCGCGCGCCTCGTCGAGGGAGCCGCCGTCGACGAAGGCCACCGTCGAGAGGGAGAAGAAATAGAGGTTCTGCTCGTGGGCCTGGTCGCCCCGCGCCTCGGCGAGGGCGAGGG
>CAISKJ010001668.1 GCA_903885885.1 uncultured delta proteobacterium | reverse complement strand
TGGCCCTCGCCCTTGCGCTCTCGGCGGCCGCGTGCCGCAGGCCCGCCGCGACGGACCCGCCGCAGAATGCGGCCACCACGGGTGACACGGGGGCCCATGCGACGGCCGCCACGCCCGCGGTGGCTCCGACGCCCGTAGCCGCCCCGGCGACGTCGGCAGCGGCCGCGGAGGCGCGCCCCGCAGCGCCCGGGAGCGAGTGGCAGCCGCCGTCGTCACAGGCCCTCGCCGCCATGCCCGTCGCGCGCCGCGTCGAGCTGTCGGTGGTGCCCTTCGACGAGGCGACGGCCGCGCATGTGCGCGAGGTGTTTCGCGCGGGCGCGTCGGCGGGGCTGCGCCCCGATGTGTTCGCCAAGCTCGGCGACAGCATCACCGAGTCGGGGAGCTACCTCAAAGACATCGGCCACGGGTGGTACGAGCTCGGGTCGTGGTCGCGCCTCGAGCCCGTGGTGCAGTACTTCCGCCGGCATTCGTTTACGGGCGACTCCGAGAACAACTCGTTCTCGCGATCGAGCGTGAGCGCCGCGGCGGGGTGGACATCGCGGGCGCTCCTGCACGCCGACGATGGGCGCAGTCCGCTCGACCTCGAACTCGATGCGACGCGCGCCGCCTTCGCGATCGTGATGACGGGCACGAACGACGCCGAGCGATCGACGGCCGAGGTCTACGAGCGCAACCTGCGCGAGGTGATCGACCGCGTCGAGGCGCGGCACGTCGTGCTCGTGCTCAGCACGATTCCCGACCAGATGAGCAGCGCAGAGGCGGGGCGCAGAGGTCTCGAGATCAACGCGGTGATTCGACACCTCGCGGGCGCACACCACCTCCCGCTGATCGACTTCTGGGCCGCGATGCAGGGCCTGCCGCACCAGGGCATCGACCCCGACAACGTGCACCCGTCGGTGTATATGTCGAGCAACCACAACGTGGCGACGGGCGTCCTCACGGAGCCCGCGCTCGCGTTCGGCTACAACCTGCGCAACCTGCAGACGCTCGTGATGCTCGAGCGCATCACACAACTCCTCTCGCTGCGCTGACCCGCAGCGACCCGGTCAGGGCGACCAGAACACGTCGAAGCCCGCGCTGCCCTGCGTGCCGCCCTCGGCGCGGCCGACGTTACCGAAGACCGACGTCGACCAGGCTTGCGAGATCGCGAGTTCGAGCAGAACGCGGAACATCTGCGTCGTAGAGTTCGACTGGCCGAGCGCGTTCGACGCGGCGCCGTAGGTGGCCTGGAGGTACACGCGCGGGCCCAACGAGACGCCCGCGCCGTAGCGGCCCGAGCCCGCGCCCTGCCCCGGCTCGAGGATGATCGTCGGGAGAAAGCCGCCGCTGCGTGACAGGCCCGAGTTCACCGTGCCGAGGGTCATCGCGGTGATGAGCGAGGCGAACTGCGTTCCCGCTTGCTGACCGAGGTCGCTGTCGCCGCTTGCGCCCTGCGAATCGCGGCGGCCGAGTGCGATCATGGTGAGAATCTCGGCCTGCGTAGCGTCGGGGTAGTTTACCGAGCCGAATGCCATGGAGGGGCTGCGCAGGCGTCCGCCCACGGTTGCCGTGAGGCGCCCGAGGGTCGTCGAGTCGTGGTGCGCCGCGACATCGAGCTGCGGGTTGTTCGAGGCGCTGCCGTCGAAGACCACACGCGTACGATCGAGTTCGAAGCGCTTGCCAAGCACCGAGAACCAGCTCTGCGTATTGGCCTGCTCGATGACCCCCGCGACGCCCCAGCCGCCGCGCTCGCGGTGAACGTCGCCGTGCGCGCGGAGGGCCACCGCGAGGTCGCTGCGGCGGATCCAGATGGGCGCCTCGGACGCGAAGCGCACGCTCATCGGAAACGCCGTCGCTGCGCGTGCGGCGGGCGCGGCCGTGCGCCCGAGCAGGAACACGTCGCGGTCGATGGAGAGCGACTGCAGGTCGCGCGTCTGCTCCTCCTTGAGGAGCACCGAGGCGCGCTCGATGTCGAGGGCCCCGGTGGCGCCATCGCGCGCGACCTCCATGGAGTAGCGGATCGCGCCGTCGATCCAGCCGTACGTGTTGCCCTCGACGCCAATGGGCATCTGGTGGGTTTCACCGCGGATCGTGACGATGGCGCGAGGGCCCGTCGCGTCGCCGCCGCCAGCTACCTCGCGCAGGAGCCCGGTGAGGTCGGCCGTTCCCGTGAGGTCGACGTGGCCGCGGCCGATCGCCGCCGACATCGTGTCGATGCGCGCCTGCGGCCCCTCGATGCGGGCGTCGAGCGCGAGCTCGCGCAGCGGTTCGCCCAGCGCGATGATCTCGGCGCGTCCGTCGACCACGTGGAGGTCGGTGAAGAAGGCCTCGGGGTGGCGCCCATCCCAGCGAACGCTGGCCTCGAGGGCCCCGCCGATGCCCGCGATGTTGTCGTTGCGCACGAAGGGGGTGAGCGTCTCGAGACGGAACCTCCGCGCGTGCGCCTGCACCGTTGCGTCGCGCGTCGACGGCCGCGGCGCCCAGAACGAGCCGAGCACAGGGACCGTCGCGAGCGCGAAGAGCGAGGCCTCGCTCTCGGGCACGTCGCTCGAGAGCGGGTCGCAGGTGGGCATCGCGTCGCGCGCGGTGGCGTGCAAGCACGAGCGCAGCGTGTTGCCCTCGCCCTCGCGGGGCACAAGCGCCGCGCTCGTGTAGATCTGCACGGGCGGCGTCTCGCGCCGGTCGTCGACGTCGCCGATGCGGGCGCGCAGGTTGCTGAGCTTCGCCCAGGCCGTCACGTGCTCGGCGCCCACGTTGTCGGCGTGGAACTGCAGCTCGAGGGCTCCGCGCACGCCGCGCTCGCGCGCCCACGCAAAGCGCTCGAGCTTCATCCCCTGCGTGTCGACTTCGAAGCGGTCGACCACGACGGCGCTCGTCGCGCCGGCGATGAGTTGTGCGCCGTTGGCTCGGGCGCGATAGGTGAGCGCGATGAGTCCGCGGTCGCCGGGGAGCGCGTTCGGTGACAGTTCAATCGCGCCGTCGAGCACGCCCTCGATCGCGCCGAGCAGCGTGCCGTGCGCGACCGGTCGCAGCGACGAGATGAGGCGCGCTGAGATGGGCTCGTCGAGGCCGATCTGCGGGAGCGCGCTCGCGCGAAAATCGACGTTCACATCGACCCCGAGGCCGAGTGCCGGGCCCGCCGCGGTCGTCTCGACCAGGAGCATCGCGTCGGCGGGAAGGTCGGGCGGCTGCAGCATACGCGGGCGCCCGTCGGCGCCTCGAACGGGCACCGCGCGCAGCGGCCACTCGGCACGCAGAATGGGGCCGAGCTTCACGCGGAGGTCGACGTGGGTGTCGGCGAGCTTCGCCTGCGTGGCTGCCGAGAGCGGACGCGTCGGCGTGCGGAGTTCGTCGAGGGCCGCGAGCGCCGCCGAGAGCCACGGCCCGCGGACGCCCCAATCGATGGCCGCGAACGAGCGCGACAAGAGCGGCTCGTCATTTCCGCAGGGGCGCTCCGCGGGCTCGGCGTCGCCCGAGTGCCAGGGCGTGAGCGCCACGCGCAGGCGCGCGGTCGAGCCGTCGATCGCGGCGCTCTGAAGCTCGGTGCACCCGACCGCGCGCAGCGTGAGCGGCACGACGGCGGGGACGAGGCGCCCCGCGAGGCGCAGGCCCCCCGAGAGGTTGCGCGCCTCGACGTGCGCCTCCGCGCGCAGCGGCCCGGGGATCGTCGGGCGTGCGAGGTCGAGCGTGAGGCCGAGCCGCCCCTGCGCGCCGACGCCCGTCGGGAGGAGGTCGTTCCACGCTGCGAGGTCGAGGTTTTCGAGTGCAAAGTGCCCGCTGCGCACGCCCGTGAACCACCCGTCGAGGTCGCCGAGGCGCCTCGGCGGCGCCACCTGAAGGTTGGCCACGATGCGCGGGTGCGAGGCCGCCCCGACGCCCGCGCGCCCCGACTCGACGGTCAACGCGGCCGTTGTGAACGCGCCCGACGGCGTCACCTCGAGCTGCCCGCTCACCGCGCCGACGCGGTCGAGGTGCCCGCCCTCCAGGCGCAACGAGACTCGGGCCCCGTGCAAATCGTCGGGGTCGAGACTCACGCTGCCCGTCGCCGTGCCGTCGAGCGCGGGCGCGCCTGGCACCAGCGGTCGGAGCCACGCGAGGTCGAGCGCGTCGAGTTGAGCCTCCACATGCCTCGGCGAGAGCGCGACCGCGACCGATCCGTGACCGTCGCTCTCGATGCGAAGGCGCCCCGACGGGAGCCCGCCGCGCGTCGCCCCGCGCAGCACCGCGAGGTCACCCGAGACGCGAGCGCGCACGCCGCGCAGCGTGAGCGACGAACTGACAAGGCGCGTGCGAACACGGCCCGCGTGCGACAGGTCGAGCTCGACGTCCGCGCTCACCGCGGTCGCGCCCCGCTGGCTCGCGGCGGCGGGGCCGAGCGCCGCGAGCAGCCCGTCGCCGTTCGCGTTCACGCGTGCACGAAGGTGCCCGCGAGGATCGCCCACCGCGCGCACCGTGACATCGGCTG
>CAISKJ010001667.1 GCA_903885885.1 uncultured delta proteobacterium | reverse complement strand
TTGCAACGGGCGTGAACCCACAATCAAAGCACGCAGAAGCAGCCAGAGCTCTGACCAAGTTTTTAAGCACGCCGCCCGGCACCCGGACGCCGGGCGCGTAGTATCCGCAAACTCCCTTATTCTAAGGGATTTTTACTGAAGAATGGTTGCGCGTTGAGGGCGCTCGTCGGGTAAGCACACGGGGTGCGCCGCGTCTTCCCGGGGCACGTTCACCCCCCCGTTGTTGGAGCCGCTCACCGCATCGCAGTTCGGCCCGGTCTCGTTCGTGAAGGCGGCGCTGCGCCGCTTCTCTCCGAGCGACGAGGCCCTGTTCGTCGTCGAGCGCGACGCGCGCAACCTCGCGCGCATCGGGCTCACCCTGTGGATCGCGCTGCTCACCCACGCCGCGCACGTCGCGGCCTTCGTGGCCACCCGGCCGCCCGTCGAGCCCGCGCGCATCGCGTGGTGGCGCGGCACCGTCATCGCGGCCCACGGCGTCGTGGCGCTCGTCGACGCCCTCCTGGTGCTGGCGCTGCGCCGGGGCGTGGGCCCCGCGGCGACGGCGCGGCGCGTGCCGCTCGCGTTCGTCACCGTCTACCTCGTCCTGGGCGCCGTGCTCGCGGGCGCCGATCAGGCCGTCACCACCGACGTCTCTCCGTGGTTCGTCAGCGTCATCGCGATGGTGCTGCTCGTTCGCGTCGACGCGGGCCCCATGCTGGCCTCGCTCGGCATCGGGTACGGGGTGTACCTCGCGTACCAGCACCAGATGCAGCCCGGCGCCGCGGTGCGCCTCTCCAACTCCGTGAAGGGCCTCTCCATCGGGGCGCTGGGCCTCGGGCTCGCGATGGTGTTCGGGCGCAGCGAGCGCCGCGAGTTTCGCCAGCGCAGGCTCATCGAGCGGCAGCGCGCCGGCCTCGAGGCCGCCCTCGCCGACGCGACCCGCGCCGCGGCCGCCGCCGACGAGGCGAACCGCGCGCGGGCTAATTTTCTCGCCACCATCAGCCACGAGATTCGCACCCCCATGACGGGCGTGCTCGGCGTCACCGACCTGCTCGCGTACACCGCGCTCGACGCCAATCAGCGCCAGCTGTTGCAGACGGTGCAAGAGTCGGGGCACACGCTGCTCGCGCTCATCAACGACCTGCTCGACCTCTCGAAGGCCGAGGCGGGGCACCTCAGCGTCGAGACTGTGCCCGTCGACGTGGCGCGCGAGGTCGACAGCGTGGCGCGGCTCTTCGCACCGAAGGCGCGCGCGAAGGGCCTCACGCTCGAGGCCCGCTGGCTCGGCGAGGCCCCGCCGGTGCTGCGCGGCGACCCCCTGCGGCTGCGCCAGGTGCTGAGCAACCTCGTGGCCAACGCGCTCAAATTTACGGCCCGCGGCGGCGTCGAGGTGCGTTGCCGCGCCGCCGCGAAGGGGGCCCGACGGGCGCTCACCCTCGAGGTCGTCGACACGGGGTCGGGCATCGCCGCCGAGGCGCAGGCGCGGCTCTTCGAGCCCTACGCCCAGGGCGACGCGAGCGTGGCGCGCACCTACGGCGGCACGGGGCTCGGGCTCGCCATCGCGCGGCAGCTCGCCGAGGCCATGGGCGGCAGCCTCGCGGTCGAGAGCGCGCTCGGGCGCGGGGCGACGTTTCGGCTCTGCGTCGAGCTCGACGAGGCCCCGCCGGGCGAAGAGGCGCCGCGGCCCCCGACGCCGAGCAAGCTGCCCGCGCGCGTGCACTCGGGGCGCGTGCTCGTGGTCGACGACAACCTGGTCAATCAGCTCGTGGCGCGCGAAATGCTGCGGCAGATGGGCTTCGCGGTCGAGGTGGCGGGCGACGGCGCGGGCGCGCTCGCCCTCCTCGAGGTGCACGACTTCGACGTGATGATCACCGACCTGCAGATGTCGGGCATCGACGGCGTCGAGCTCCTGCGACGGGTGCGCGGGGCCGAGGCGCCGGGGCGGCGGCTCCCGGTGGTGGTGCTCTCGGCGGGGGTCACCGACGACGAGCGGCGCGCGTGCGTCGAGGCCGGCGCCGACGCCATCGTGGCCAAGCCCGTGGGGCTCGCCGAGCTCGAGGCCACCCTGCGGAGCGTGTCGCGGGCGTAGCGCTCAGCCCGCGCGAATCTCGCTGAGAAAGCTCTCCACGTCGACGCGGAGCATCTCGGCGTGCTCGGAGACGGCCGCGGCGGAGGCCGCGAGGTCGCGCCCGAGGTGCTGCGTCTGGTCCGCCGAGGCGGCGACGGCCTTCGCGGCGGCGTGGGTGGTCGACGCGCCCTCGACCGCGTCGGCGGCGCTGTGCTGAATGAGCTCCACCGCGCTCAGCTGCCCGCGCACGGCGCCCTGAATGGCGCTCGTGGCCGCGCGCACGGCGTCGATGCGCGAGTCGATGGTGGTGAGCGCCTCGATGGTCTCGCTGCTCACCTGGTGAATGCTCGCGATGTGACCCGCCACGGCGTCGGTGGCGGCCTGCGTCTGCCGCGCGAGGTTCTTCACCTCGACGGCCACCACGGCGAAGCCGCGGCCCGCCTCGCCCGCGCGCGCGGCCTCGATGGCGGCGTTGAGGGCCAGGAGGTTGGTCTGCCGCGCGACCTCGCCGATCACGCGCACCACGCCGCTCACGGCGCGCGCCACGTCGCGGAGCCCGTCGACGGCGCGGCCCGTGCGCTTCGACGCGCTGGCCACCTCGTCGGTCACGCGGTGCGTGCGCTCGACCTGCGCGGCGATCTCGCGGCTCGCGGCCTGGAGGTCGGCGGCCACGGCGACCACGTGGCGCGCGCTGCCGTGGGCCACGTCGGCGGCCTGCTCGCCCACGGCCGAGTCGCGCGCCGTCGCGAGCGCGGTGCCGTGCACCTGCGCGGCGCTCTCGCGGGTGCGCGTGGCCGTCGCGGCGAGGGTCTCGGAGACGCCCAGGATGCGTGACTCGAAGTGCTGCGCGAGCGCGAGGCGATCCTGGTGGGCGCGGGCGAGCTCGGTCGCGCGGTCTTGCATGCGCCCCACGGCGTGGTTGATGGCCTGCGCGCCCTGACGAAACGCGCCGGGCAGGCCGCGCTCGAGGAAGCGCCGGTGAAACCTGTCTTCGCTCACCGTGTGGAGCGACGCCGCGGCCTCGCGCACGAACGCGTCGGTGAGGTCGAGGATGCGGTTGACCTCACCGAAGAGCTCGGCGAGGTCGCCGGCCGCCTCGAGGTCGGTGATGCGCGCTTCGAAGTCGCCGAGCGCGACGCGCCGACAGGCCTCCGTGGCCCGCGCGATGGCCTCGGCCTGCGCGGCCGTTCGCTCAGAGCGAGAAGATGTACTCATCGTAGGCGACCCCTTGCTTCGCGAGAAACTCTCCGACGAACGCGGCGCCCGCCGCGGCGGCGGCCGTGGGGCTCGACTGCTTCGCCTCGAGCTCGCGCACCGCGGCGTACACGGGCTCGATGGCGCGCACCGCGCGGCGGTCGGCCGTGCGGCGGTTCGAGTGGTAGCCCACGAGGGCGTCGGTGCGCGGGTCGTAGCTCGGGGTCACGTGCGCGAAGACCCAGTAGTGGTCGCCCGAGCGCGCGCGGTTGATCACGTAGGCGAAGCACTCGTGGCCGCCCGCGATGGTGTCCCACAGGAGCTTGAACACCCCGCGCGGCATCGCGGGGTGCCGAATGATGCTGTGCGGCGCCCCCATGAGCTCGCGCTCGGAGTACCCCGACACGCGCTGAAACACCTTGTTGGCGTAGGTGATCCGACCCTTCGGGTCGGTCTTGCTCACGATGATCTCTTCGTCGGCGAAGACGACCTCGCGGCCCGTCAGGGTGACACTCTCGCGGCTCATGGCGCTGCCCTCGCGCGGATGTCACACCCGCAGCGCGGTCGCCCGCAAACCTCTCGAACAGCCTCCGCGCCGATGTCCGACTTTCATTCCCATCGGCGCACGCGATGCGCAGTCGGCGCGTGCTGGGGGCGTCTGCCACAGTCGTGGCGGGCGCCCTCACCGTCTCTCACGACGCGGGTTGCGCGCCGCGCGACGCTGCGCGCGTTCGGCCTTGTGGCCTGCCGCTTGCGAACGCCTCGCCCTGCACGTTCGCACATCGCGGCGAGCGCGCGGCGAACACCATCGCACGCAACAGGAGCCCCTCCATGGACAACCAGGCGCCTCGCACTTCGCACACCAACCTCGACGCCGACCGGGCCACGCGGCCGCTGTGGTGGACCGACAAGCACACCTCCACCTGGGATCGCGTGAAGGAGGCGCTGCGTCGCGACTGGGAGCAGACCCGGGCCGACCTCTCGTCGAGCGACGCGGCCGACCTCAACCAGCACATCGGCGACACGGTGAAGCAGGCCGCGGGCACGCAGCCCCTGCCGCCGCCCGCGATGAAGACGCGCCCCGACGACCCGCAAGACGCGGCGAAGCGCGTCGAGAAGGAGCTCAAGGAGCGCGGCAAGGCGCAGGCGCAGGTGGTCGCCGCGCAGACCGACATGGCCGTGGAGCAGGTGCGCGCGCAGGGCAAGATCGCCAGCGAGCAGCAGTCGGCGCGCGAAGAGATCTCCGACGTGGAGCGCAAGGCCGGCGAGAAGATCGCCGAGATGCAGCACAAGGCCGGCGAGAAGATCGCCGAGGCGCAGCAGAAGGTCGGCGAGAAGATGCTCCAGGCGCGCGACTGGAGCCAGGTCGAGGCCGCCGTGCGCTACGGCTACGGCGCCCGCACGCAGTACGCCGACGCGCCCGGGTGGGACACGCAGCTCGAGGGTCGCCTGCGCCAGGACTGGACGCAGCTCAAGAGCCCCAGCACCTGGGAAGAGATGCGCGCCCACGTGCGCCGCGGCTGGGACGCCGCCACGCGCAACCGCAGCGTGTAGCACTCACACCCGTCGAAGCACGATCGACGCGTCGACCTCCGTGCGGTCGCGCGCGTGCGGCCTCGCGGCCTATGGGCCGAAGGGGCTGCCCACGCGCGACCGGCGCATGGACCTCGCGAGCGACGCTTGCGTAGGGATATCCTCGGCGCGAACGCACAATCGTTTGCTCGACACCCTGCAGGAGCAGTTTCGATGGCCGCGAAGAAGAAGCCCGCCGTGAAGGCGAAGGTCACTGCGAAGAAGAAGCCCGCCGCGAAGAAGCCCGCCGCGAAGAAGCCCGCGACGAAGAAGCCCGTCGCGAAGAAGCCCGTCGCGAAGAAGCCCGCGGTCGCGAAGAAGC
>CAISKJ010001666.1 GCA_903885885.1 uncultured delta proteobacterium | reverse complement strand
TGTGCCGAACGGAGCGCGCCCGCGGGGGCGGGGCGCGCGGATGCGGGGGTGGGGGCGCGCGCGCAAACCCCGGCCCAGTGTGCTTGCGCGCAAGCCGACGAGAAATTGGGGAACGATGAGGTCTCAGCCGACGGGCTGCGGGCCCCGCGGCCCGCGCGCGCGCATGTGCATCGGGAGGGCCGGGCCGGGGCTCAGCGTGATGCCCCGCACGGGCTCGACGCGCGCGCCGGGCGCGAGCTCGAGGCGGAAGCGCTGCGACACCTGCGCGAGAATGAGCTGCGCCTCCATCATGGCGAAGGCGTTGCCGATGCACACGCGGGGGCCGCCGCCGAAGGGGAGGTACGCGTAGGCCGCGCGCCCCGCGGCGCGCTCGGGGCTGAAGCGGTCGGGGTCGAAGGCCTCCGGGTCTTCCCAGAACTTCGGGTGCCGGTGCGTGGCGAAGGGGCTGAGCAGCACCTGCGTGCCCGCCGCCACGCGGTAGCCGCAGAGCTCGTCGTCGGCGAGGGCGCGGCGCCCGATGATCCACGCCGGGGGGTAGAGCCGCATCGACTCCTGGATCACGCACTTCGTGAAGGGCATCGCGGGCAGGTCGGCGAGCGTGGGGGCGCGGTCGCCGAGCGCGCGGTCGACCTCGTCGTAGAGCCGCGTGGCCACGTCGCGGTGGCGCCCGAGGAGGTAGAACGTCCACGCGAGGGCGTTCGACGTGGTCTCGTGGCCCGCGGCGAAGATGGTGATGGCCTCGTCGCGGAGCTGCTGCGGGGTCATTCCCTCGCCGGTCTCTTCGTCGCGCGCCTCGAGGAGCATCGCGAGGAGGTCGTGGTGCGCGCCGGGCGTGCGCTGCCGCTCGGCGATGAGCGGGAGCAGGAGGTCGTCGACGACCTTCACGGCCTGCAGGTAGCGCCGGTTCTCGGGCGTGGGCACGGTGAGGGGGATGTCGAAGAGGGCCGTGATGCGGTCGTTGGTGCTCAGGGTGAGAAACTGCAGCGCGTCGCCTACTGCATCCGCGGCGCCGGAGAGGTCTTTGCCGAGGAGCGTGACGCTCGCGATGCGCATGGTCAGCGTGGTGAGCTCGCGCGCCACGTCGGTGGCCGGCGCGTCGGCGGGGAGCGTCGCCCAGCGCGCGAGCATGTCGGCGGTGGCGCCGATCATGGTGTCGGCGAAGCCCTCGATGCGATTGCGGTGAAAGGCAGGGGCCGCGATGCGCCGCTGACGCTTCCAGAAGTCGCCCTCGGAGGTGACCAGGCCGTTGCCGAGGAAGAGCCGCATCTTGTCGAAGCCGCGCGTCTGCTTCGTGTAGTTCTTCGCGTTCGACTGGAGCACGTGCTTCACCGCGTCGGGGTGCAGCGCGAGCACCATGTGCTCGCCGGGGACGCGCAGCGTGACGGCGTCGCCGTACTCCGCGCACCACCGGGTAAAGTGCCCGATGGGGTCGTCGCGGAGCACCCCCGCGTGCCCGAGAAAGCGGTCGCCGGGCGGCGCCGGAGGCCCCTTGGGGTCGAGCGGAACGGTGCGGAGCGCGCGCGTGACGGCGCGCACGAAGGAGCTGGCTTCGTCGATCATGGTGACCTTCTCTTTCGCGGGGCCGGGGCGCTGGTGCGCGGGCCCGGCGCGGCGGGTTGCGCGCGCGCGAGGCCGTTGAAGAGCACGTCGACGAGGAGGTCGGCGTAGCGCTCGATGGTGTCGGGGTCGGTGACGTCGAGGCCGTGCTCGGCGGCGACGAGGGCGGGCGCGGTGAAGAAGCTCGAGCCCGCCGTGATGAGGAGGCACACGAGCATCTCGACGGGCGCGCGCTTCAAGATGCCCGCGCGCTGGCCGTCGGCGATGAGCGCCGCGATGGCGCGCGACAGGGGGCGCGCGTGCTGCGCGACGAGCCAGTCGAGGCGCTCGCCCTTGTGAATGCCCTCGCGCTGAAAGAAGCGCGCGACCTCGGGGTTGGCCGCCGAGAAGCGCACGTAGCGCCGCAGCATGACCTTCATGCGCGCGAGGGGGTCGAGGTCGCGCAGCTCCGCCGCGGCGCCGTCGGTGAGGGCCCCGAGGCGCACGAAGACCTCGGCCACGGCCGCGCGCCACAGGGCCTCTTTGGTGTCGAAGTGGTAGTGCACCAGCGGCTGCGTGACGCCCGCGCGCCGCGCGATCTCGGTGGTGCCCGCGCCGTCGAAGCCCTGGTCGGCGAAGACCGAGAGCGCCGCGCGGAGCACCCGCTCCTTCGCCGTCGCCGGGGGCTCGACGACGGGCGGAGGCTTTGGTGCACCACGGCGCTTCTTTGCCACAACCACGAAGGGACTTATAGATTCATCAGGGCGCCCGCACAAGGGAGCCCTCGCGTTTTCGACCCTTCGGCGCTCAGGGCGCGTCGGGGGCGAAGGCGATGGGGGCGTCGCCGTCGATGATGGCGTGGAGGGCGTTGTCGACGTCGTCGGGGTGGGCGATCTTGAGGCCCATGGCGGTGACGCCGGGCTGCGCGATGAAGGCCGCGAGGCGGTTCCATCGGGTGACGCGGCGCAGGTCGACGGCGGTGAGCTCGTCGGCGGGGGCGCCGGGCCACGCGGCGTGGAAGGCGAGGGGTTGGCCGCCCTCGCCGGCGAGGCGCAGCGCGGCGGTGACGAGCTCGGCGAAGGCCGCGCGCAGGTCGGCGTCGAGGGGGCTCAGCGGCAGGGCCTTGAGGATCACCTCGGTGAGGTCGCTCCCCTCGGTGGCGCGCCCCTCGACGAGCAGCATGTGGAGGAGCGCGGCGGGCGCGTCGAGGTGCTTCGGCCGCAGCTTGATGGCCCTGCGAAACGCGACGATGGCGTCGTCGATGCGCCCGTGCGTCTTGCAGAGGTTGCCCAGGCGGAGCCAGGCCTCGCCGTCGGCGGGGTCGGCGGCCGTCTTCTGCGTCCAGTGGGCGAGGGCGTCGGACGCGCGGCGGATGCGCGCGCCGTCGTGGAGGGTGGCCACGCCGACCACGCGCCGCGCGACGGCGTGCTCGTCGCTGGCGCCCGCGTGCCGTCGGAGCCGCGCGTCGAGGGCGCTCATCGCGATGGCGAGGCGCGCGTTGGGGCCGAGGGTGTAGTCGTCTTCGGCGCCGCAGAAGAGGCACACGACGATGCGTTCGAAGGTGACGCCGTCCCACCCCTCGCGGGCGCAGGCCTCGAGGTCGTGGTGCACGATCGCGCGGCCCGGCTGGTGCCGCTCGTCGCGCTTGCAGCGGTTGCACACGAGCACCACCGACAGCGGGAGCTCGCTCGGCACGTCGCAATACACCGGCACCCCCGGCGCGGGGGAGGCGACGGGCGCCGGTGCGAGAGGCGTCTCGACGGGAGCGGGGGCGAGTGGCGTCTCGGTGGGGGCAGGGACGGTCGTCTCGACGGGGGCAGGGACGGTCGTCTCGTCGGGCGGAGGGACGGGCGTCTCGTCGGGCGCAGGGACGGGCGTCTCGTCGGGTGTAGGGACGGGCGTCTCGTCGGGGGTAGGGACGGGCGTCTCGTCGGGGGTAGGGACGGGCGTCTCCGGCGCCGTGACCGTCGCCGGCTCCGAAGGTGCGGGGGCTTCGGGCGCCTCGACGGCGTCGAGGTCGACGATCACCTTCGGCCCGGTGCTCACCGCGGGTTCGAGGAACACCTCGGGCTCGCGGA
>CAISKJ010001665.1 GCA_903885885.1 uncultured delta proteobacterium | reverse complement strand
CTTCGACGGCGCGGGCGGCGCTGGCCGAGGCGCAGCGCGCGGTGGGCTCGCTCGTCGAGCGCGCGGAGCAGCTCGCGGCCGTGGCGAGCCGCGCCGAGGCGTGGGCGGGCGACGGCGACGAGGCCGAGCGGCGGTGGAAGACGGCGCGCGCCGTGTCCGACGCGGTGAACGGTCGCCACGAGGGAAAAACAAGGCTCTCGCGCTATGTATTGCTCGAGCAATTCGACCGCGTGGCAGCGTGCGCGAGCGCGCGCCTCGACGTGATGAGCGACGGCCGCTTCGCCCTCCGGCGCCGCGAGTCGCGGCAGACGGGCGGGGAGTTCGAGCTGGTGGTCGACGACGCCTACGCGGGCTCGGTGGAGCGCCCCGTGGCGACGCTCTCGGGGGGCGAGATGTTCATGGCCTCGCTCGCGATGGCGCTGGGTCTGTGCGACGTGGTGCAGGCGTGGGCGGGCGGCGTGCGCGTCGAGTCGCTCTTCGTCGACGAGGGCTTCGGCACGCTCGACGAAGAGGCGCTCGACAAGGCCGTGTCGGTGCTCGAGCAGCTCGGCGAGAGCCGGCGCATGGTGGGGGTGGTGTCGCACGTGCCCGAGCTGCGAAAGCGCATCCCCGCGCGCCTCGAGGTGGTGCGTAGCGAGCGTGGCGCCGCTACCCGCGCTTCGCTGCGCGGGCGCCACGGGGCGAGCGGTTGATTCGGGGTTGACGGAGGCCCCGGCGCGCGGCGACGGTGCGCGCCACTCAGGCACCCGCACAAGGAAGAGACACCCCGATGCCCCGCACAGCGATTCTCGGCGTCGGTCACTACGTGCCGACGCGCGTGGTCACCAACGACGACCTCTCGAAGATGTTCAACACGAGCGACGAGTGGATCGTTCAGCGCAGCGGCATCCGCGAGCGCCGCTACATCGAGCACGACGGCATCGGCGCGAGCGACCTCGCGGTGCCCGCCGCGCGCATGGCCGCCGAGCGCGCGGGAATCGCCATCTCGGAGATCGACGCGATCATCTTCGCGACGCTGTCGCCCGACGTGTTCTTCCCGGGCTCGGGGTGCTTCCTGCAGACCAAGCTGGGGCTCAAGAACATCCCCGCGCTCGACATTCGCAACCAGTGCTCGGGCTTTCTCTACGGCCTGCAGATCGCCGACGCGTGGATCCGCGCGGGCATGTACAAGCGGGTGCTCCTGGTGGGCTCCGAGGTGCACTCGACGGGCATCGATTTCTCCGACGCGGGCCGCGACGTGACGGTGCTCTTCGGCGACGGCGCGGGCGCGGTGATCCTCGGCCCCACCGACGACCCCGAGCGCGGCGTGCAGAGCGTGACGCTCGGCGCCGACGGCTCGGGCGCCGCCGACCTGTGGATCGAGGCGCCCTCGTCGCGCTCGTCGCCCTCGCGCATCACGCCCGAGATGATCGACGCGCGGCTCCACTACCCGCGCATGAACGGCAAGCAGGTGTTTCGCTGGGCCACCGAGAAGATGCCCGAGGCGGCCCACCTCGCGCTGCGCATGGCCGACAAGTCCATGGCCGACGTCGACGTGTTCGTGCCCCACCAGGCCAATCTGCGCATCAACGAGTTCGTGGCGCGCAAGCTCGGCATCCCGATGGAGAAGGTGGTCACCACCATCGATCGGTACGGCAACACCACGGCGGCCTCGATCCCCATCTCGCTGAGCGAGGCCGTGGCCGACGGTCGCGCGAAGCCCGGCTCGCTGGTGCTCTTCGCCGCCTTCGGCAGCGGGTACACGTGGGGCGCCGGCGTCGTGCGCATGTGACGCCATGAGCGTGCGCGTCGAGCGGTCTGGGCCCGTCACCACGGTGATTCTCGATCGACCGGCGGTGCGCAACGCCATCGACCGCGCCACCGCCGAGGCCCTCGCCGCCGCGTTTCGGGCCTTCGAAGCCGACGACGCCGCGCGCGTCGCGGTGCTCTGGGGCGACCACGGCACCTTCTGCGCGGGCGCTGATTT
>CAISKJ010001664.1 GCA_903885885.1 uncultured delta proteobacterium | reverse complement strand
GCGGCGCCGCGACGGGCTGCGGCGGTGTGGGCGCGCGCATCGCGGCGTGGCCCGGCGGGAGCGTCGGCGCCGTTTCGCCGGGGCCGAGCTTGCGCGCCACGGGCGAGACGTAGGTGACCTTCACCACCACGGGGTGATCGGGGCTGCCGAGCAGGATGCGATCGCCCGTCTGGAGCTCGAGTTCGAAGCCCGTCGAGGCGTCGACGGTGAGGAGCGTGGTGCCGCGGCGCACGCGCGTGCCGTTGGTGCTGCGGTTGTCGACGAAGCGCAGCGCCCCGCTGGTGGCGTCGACCACGAGCGAGCCGTGCGAGCCCGACACGTGCCAGTCGGGCAGCACGAGGTCGCTCTGCGGCGCGCGACCGATGGTGACCTCGGGGGTCTCGCGCTCGAGCTGACGTCCCCGCGCGTCTCCCTGTTCGACCTCGAGCCGGATCACGGCGCGGACGTTAACAGTTCGCAGGGCTGCGTTGCTAGGGGTGATTCGTGACGCGCGACCGGCGTCAGTGACGATTGCGGAGCCGCGCGATGAGCATCTGCGACTCGAGGTGCATCACCGACTTGCTCTCCTGCCCCTGCTCGGCGGTAATGATCGCCTCGAGGCGGGTGATGCACTCGGCGCAGCCGTGCGGCGACAGCGAGTCGATGGCCGTGTTGAGCGAGCGGCGCACGATCATGTCGGGGATGTCGGCGCGCGCGAGGAGCGCGTTGCGCGCGTCGGCGTTCTCCGAGCCCGTCCACGCGATCATGTAGGCGGCCTTGCGCACCACGTTCTTGTCTTGATCGGCGAGCTTCTGCTGGTAGCACGCGATGGCGCCGTCTTCGCAGTCGCGCGCCACGCTGGCCACGGCGCGAATGGCCGTGAGCTGCGCGAGCACGGGGCGCACCTCGTCGGGGGCCTCGGCGGCGAGGCCGTCGAGCTGCGTCTGCGAGGTCTGCGCGATGCGGTCGAAGGCGGGGAAATCGGCGTGGCGAATGGCGCTCGCGAGGGGCATGAGCAGCGCCATGCGGAAGGCCGTGGCGTCGGCGGCCTGGAGGGCCGGCGCGGCGAGGCGGCGGATGAGCACCGCGGGGGCGCGGGGGTCGCCGAGGATGACCAGCGCCGGGGCCATGGTGGGCGCCATGTCCGTCGGGTCGCCCGCGGGGGCCTCGTTGAAGGCCAGCGCGATGGCGTCGAAGATCTGCACGCGGCGCGGGTCTTCGCGGGGCAGGCCGAGGCCGGTGTACGCGAGGGTCTCCGCGGCGGCGCCGCGCACGTTGCCGACCTCTTGCCGGTTGGCGAGGAGGGCGAGCAGCGCGGGGATGGCCGTCGGGTCGGCGAAGTTGCGCAGCACGTCGATGGCCTGCGCCTTCATGAAACCCGGGGGCATGGGGGGCATGCCGGGCTCCGTGGCGTACGAGGCCAGGAGGTCGTTGACGAGGACGTTCTCGCTGTTGACGGTGGCGATGAGGCGCGGCACCGCGGCGGGGGGGCCGAGGCGCACGAGGGCGCGCGCGCAGTTGTTGAACGCGTTGGCGCGCGACGACCCGGAGCGGATGTTGAGGAAGAGCCCGTACACGAGCGCGTCGGCGGCGCTCGGGTCGCCGATGAGGCCGAGGGCGTCGGCCGAGGCGCGGGCCGTGCGAATCTCTTGATCGCGGATGGGGCGCTGGAGAAGCTGCTTGAGGGTCGACACGGCGGCGCGGTCGCCGATGAGGCCGAGGGCGCTCACGACGGCCTCGCGGATGGAGGGGCTGTTGCCCGAGTTGGCCGCCGCGCGGTCGATGGCGCCGAGGAGGCCCTGCACCACCACGGGGTTGTTGGCCGGGTGGAGCTCTTTGAGGGCCTGCGCGGCGCGCAGCGCGATGCGCTCGGAGTCGCTGTTGCCGACGTGAAACTGCAGCGCCGAGACGAGCGCGGGCACGGCGCGGAGGTCGTGCGCGCCGGCGAGGATCTCGATGGCCTCTTTGCGGGTGGAGACCTCTTCGGAGTGCGCCGTGAAGGCCGTGGCCACCGCGGGGAGCACGGCGTCGAGGAACTGCTTCACCTGCGGGTCGTCGACGTTGTCGGGGGGCCTCGCCATGGAGAGCCTCGACTGGAACATCTCGCGCAGCTTGCGCATCGCCGCGGGGCGACGGTTCTCGGCGTCGAGCTTCTTGACGTGGGTCGCAGGGTCGTTCTCGTCGTCACAGCCCGCGACGGCGGCGCCGCCGAGCGCCAGGCACGTGATGAGCGTGAGGCGTGAGAGGAGTCCCTTGGTGCGCATCGCAATCCCTCAATGCTATTTTGGTGGGTAGAAACGGGGACGAGGCCGCGCGCACGGTAGAGCCGCCCGCGACGCCGTGGCAAGCGCCGAATCGACCGTCTACCGTGCTGTGCGAGGGGAGCGCCGGAGGGCGGCGGCGCGGGGGGCGGAGGCGAGGCTTCAGGTGACGTTGCGCACGGCGAGGGGCCGGGCCGCGGCGGGGAAGTCGGCGAGCTCTTCGCGGATGACCTTGTTCGTGTCGAAATACACCTGCCAGTAGTGGTCGTTGTGGCAGTAGGGGCGCACGCAGAGCACGGGGCCGAACTCGGTGAAGGTCTCGATCTCGACGTCGGGGCCCACGTCGGTCTTGATGTTCTTCACGCGGGCCTTGATGGCGCCCTTGAGGCGCGCGATGGCGGCGAGGTGGTCGGCGGCGCCCGAGATCTGCGCGCGGAGCTCGACGCGGCGGAACGGGTTGGCGGTGAAGTTCTGGATGTCGCCGCTGAAGATCTTGTTGTTGCCCACGAAGGTGCGAACGTTGTCGGGGGTGTCGAGCGAGGTCACGAAGAGGCCGATCTCGTGCACGGTGCCCGTGACGCCGCCCACGGTGACGAAATCGCCGACCTTGAAGGGCCGCAGCACGACCATGAAGGCCCCCGCGGCGAAGTTCGACAGGAGGCCGCCCCACGCGGTGCCGACCGCGAGGCCCGCGCCCGCGAGGAGCGCCGCGAAGGAGGTGGTCTCCACCCCGACGCGCCCGAGAATGGCCATGACCAGCACGATGTTGAGCACCACCGAGAGGGTGTTGAGCACATACGTGGTGATCGTGGCGTCGATGGAGCGCGCGGCGAGCGCGCGGCGCAGCACCGAGGTTACGACGCCGATGAGCCAGCGGCCCACGATCCAGATGGCGAAGGCGCCGAGCACCTTGAGCCCGAAGTCGAGCCCGCGGGTCTTCAGAAACGTAACAACCTCGTCGATGTTCACAGTGACTCCTCTCGCTGGTAGCGCGAAATCCGCGCAGCGCGATATCACCGCCCCGAGGGCCGATACAAGACGATCTGACACCGCAAGCGCGATTGACACAACGCAATGGTTGCGCACTACGGGTGTTGAAAGACCCCGGTGCGGGCCTCTTGCGATGTGCGTTGGGGAGAGCGGAGCGGGCCTACGGGGCGCAGCTAGAACCAGCGGGCTTTGAAGTGCCCGTACCAGCCCAGCGCGACGAGGGCCGCGAGCGCGACGAGGAGGGCGATCGTGCCGCCGGCGCCGCCTTCGTCGTCGCTGGGGGGGAGCATGTCGGCCTGGTCGAGCGTGGAGCCCTTGGGGAGGTCCGGCGTGAAGGCGAAGACCTTCGCGATGCGCCGGGAGATGCGGGTGTTGACGTTCACCGCCCAGCCGTTGGCCTCGAGGAGCACGCTCATGTCGCGCTTGCGGAGCTTGAGCCACGCGTTGAGGGCCGAGAGGGCGAGCACGGCGGCGACGAGGGCCGCGAGGATGGCCCACCCCGCGGTGGTCTTGAGGGCGCCGAAGAGCGCGGCGCACACGGCGCCGATGCCCGCGAGCGCGATGCCGCCGCCCAGGATGAGGGTGTTGACGTCGAGCCCCTCGCGCCGCGTACCCGCCGCGGGGGCGGGCTCGGGGTTGAGCAGGCCTTGCGGGTCAAAGGCGCGCTTGATGGCGAACATCTGTTCGTTTTCTTCGGCGCTGAACTGCACGCACATG
>CAISKJ010001663.1 GCA_903885885.1 uncultured delta proteobacterium | reverse complement strand
CGGCCTCGAGGTCGACGGCGGCACGCCCGCGCGCTGGGCTACCCTCGGCTACTGCGTGCGGGGCTGCGGGCGCGCGGCCGACTGCTCGGGCGGTCGGGCCTGCGTGGCGAGCGCCAACCTCATCGACGACCGCCTCGATTTCGTGTGCCAGACCACCGCGCGCCCTGGCGCCGCGGGCGCGCCGTGCACCACCGGGTCGATGTGTCAGTCGGGCCTGTGCATCAACGTGTCGCCGACGTCGTCGGTGTGCCTCGCGCCCTGCGCCTCCAACGCCGACTGCGCGTCGCCGCTCGTGTGCCGTCCGATCTCGCTCATCCGCCCGGTGTCGGGCGTGCCCTACGACGCGCGCGGGTGCCTGCCTCCCTGAGCGCTGCGCGCGCGGGATTTCGGGGCGGCGAAGCCCGCGGCATCTGCCGTTTCGCGCCTTCACGGACCGTAGTAGCGTCCCGGGACCTATGCGTCCGCGTGCGTCGTGCGCGCGGGCGACGCATCGGCCGCTCTCCGTGAAGGGAACCCTCTCTGATGTCTTCCAAACCGTCTCGTGGCGGCGCGCGCACACCCGCGTGGCGACAGCTGTCACTCCTGGCGCTCACCGCGCTGACCCTCGGGTCTGCCAACTGCGCCGAGGAGCGCGCCCCCATCAACCGCGTGCAGGAGGGCCACCTTCGCAAGGAGTGGCTCGTCGGCAGGGATTACACCAACGCGAGCGATGACCCCGAGTTCTACATGGAGAACTTCGTGGTCGACGCCCCCACCGACCAGACGATGATGCCCGTGGGCACCTACGACGACGTCGACCGGGTGCACTGGGAGATTCAAGAGAACGTGCTCCTCGCTCGCAAGAGCTATGAGTACGTGCAGGGCTCCGACGGCGCCGGTCGCACGGCCTCGCGCACGCGCAACGGGCTCATCGTGGCCGCGTACCGCATCGAGTCGCAGTTCGACATCCGCAACGACTACAACCCCACCACGGGCGAGCCCGTGAACGTCGTGAGCGAGAACACCGTCGACCGCCGCTGGTTCGACCGCGACTACATCCGCGTCGACTGGTCGCGCAACCTCGTCGACAACCCCGATTGGTCGTTCATGTTCTACGGGGCGCTCTTCGGCGGCCTGTCGTTTTCGCCCGTGGCCTTCGACGAGACCAACCCCCGGTCGCCGAACGCCAACAACTTCTGCGAGATCGAGCCGGGCATGGTGCGCGACGACAACGGTCGCTGCGTGGCCGCCACCGAGACCGACGCCGCGCTGCGCCAGTCGCGGCACCCCGGCGGATACTTCGACGTGACCTCGAAGTGGCTCGTCAACCCCGAGATGAGCGACCTCTTCGACGAGCCCATCCCGACCTGCCTCATCGCCAACTTCTTCGCGCAGGGCCCGATTTACTCGTGCAACCCGCAAGAGGCGACGATTCGCACCTCGTTCCGCCGCGTCGAAGACCGTGATTTTCAGCCCCTCGAGCTCACGCGCCAGCCCTTCGACCTTGTGGGCGGGCCCCGCGCCGAGCGCAACGGCTTCGACCCCGGCTACGGCATCAACGACCAGAATTTTCATCGCTTCGCGATGGGGGCGTTGCGGGGTGAGCGGGCTGCGAAGCAGCCAACCCCGCTGGAAAGGGTGCGTCTGAGACGGTAATCCGGCTCAGACCAGGGGAAACCGATGCGCGGTGTCCCCTAAAAAAGAAATTGCTTGTTTGTATTTAAAGAACTTGTATTCGGATTTATGAATTAAAATCAATCATCCGCGTGGCTAACCTCTTCCCGAATTTGTATTTGAATTTTCATTTTATACGGATTGAACGGATG
>CAISKJ010001662.1 GCA_903885885.1 uncultured delta proteobacterium | reverse complement strand
GGGGGCGGGCGACGGGGCGGGCGACGAGCAGCCGACCCCCATCGCGAGGGCCAGAGCCGTGAGAGTACGAAGGGGATGCATGAGACCTCTCGAAGCGACGCGAAAGAAGACGGGCGTTGGAAGCATGGCTCGATGCCGCTGCGTCGAGTGATCTGTGTGTGCGCGCGCGTCAAGTCGTTCACGCGCCGCGAAGCGCGCATCGGCGTGACGTCTCGGAGCACGCGCGAGCCGCTCGATCCGCCCCACGAGCGAGGCGCGGCCCCTCAGTCGCCGACCCGGACGTCGACGCTCGAGAAGTCGCCCGCCGCGAGCGCCTTCTCGGAGACGAAGAACGCGAGCTCGTCGACGTCGCCCCAGTGGAAGTTCGCCTGGGGGTCGCTCGTCATCAGGAGGAGCAAGCGGTGGCCGCGCTTCACGTCGCCGTCGTGGCGAGCGCGGTGGCCGAGCACCAGCGAGACGAGCGGCAGGTCGAGCGACGCACTCAGCGTGCGGTAGGCCTCCGCGGCGAGCGGAGGCAGCCCGTGCGTGACGGCCCGGTGCGTCGGGTGCACGGGCCTCAGCGTCGGGACGAACTCGACGCGGCAGGCCGGGGCGAGCGCGCGTCCCTTCGCGAGGAGCGCGGCCGGGGCCTCACGCCGCACGAGGGGCGTGGTCGGCTCGGTGACGAGGACGGCGCCTCTCCGGGCGTAATTCTCGGGGTCGGAGTCGTGGACGAAGAACGACAGGAGGCCGCAGGGTGGCAAGAGCGTGGCCCAGTCGGGACCGGGGAGCTTGGCGACCTCGGCGAGATCGAGCTGCACGACGAACGTCATCGGTGCCTTCTTCACCGCGGGCCACGGGGTCGACTCCGGCAGGTCGGGAGGGCCGCCCACGCGGCTCGCGCCGACGGCGAACGTGGCGAGGTCGGCGCGCTCGAGGACGAGGGCTGCTGCCGGTGAGACAAGTTCTCGCAGATGCGCGGCGAGGCCGGCGTCGGCGAACGCGCGCGTCACCATCGCCTCGAGGTCGGCGTAGGGGGGCAGGTTCGGACGAACGGGCGGTGGTGCAGGAGGAGGAGTCGCAAGCTCCGGAAGCGCTTTCGCCGCGGCCTTCGCCTTCTTCGGAGGCTTCACGCCGAAGCGTGCGGCGAGCTCCTTGCCGAGCTTCGCGTATCGCTTCACCCGCGGGCCCTGCCCCGGCTGCGCCTCGAGCGTGGCGATGATCGCGAACGTCGTGTGCGCGGCCTCGACGTGGGCGCTCTTCTCGAGGGCGTGCAGGATCGGCGTGTCGGCGAGGCACGTCTCGGCGGCGAACGAGGCGAGACGGGCGAACACCTCGGGGGTGTCGTGGCGCGCGAGAAGGACGGCGTGATCGTGGGTACGGAGAGGCGCGCGCATCAGCTCGGCGAGGAGCGACTCGTCGGGGGCAAAGCGGGCGATGAGCGCGGCGCCGAACTGGGCGAAGGCCGCGCTCCCGAGCACGCGAAGCGCGACGCCGAGCCAGCGTCGATCGGGCCGCACGTCCGGCGGCAGCGTGCGATGGACGGCGCTCGCGGCGCACGCGAGCACCGACGCGTCGGTGTCGCGCGCGTCGAAGAGGTGCGCGCCCTAGGCCGGGTCGAGCCCGAGTCGGGCCTGCGCACCGAGCACGCCGTTCGGGTGCGGCGCGTCCTCGGGAACTGCCCTGGCCACGGCCTCGAGATCCTCGCGCGAGGCATCGACGACGAGCGCGGCGACGAGCTCCATCCGACCGGGCCAGCCGTCGGCCTGGGCCAGGGTGGCGCGGAGCGCGGCGCGACCCTGCGGTGACCCTGCCATCTCGCGGACGAGGATCCCACGAAGGAACTTTCGTCCCATCGATTGCTTGTAGGCGAGCGCGGCGGCTTGCTTCAGCTCGGCGCGCTCGGTGACCGGCAGGGCGTTGACGGCTGCGTCGTCCCACACCGTCTCGCCCACGTCGAAGAGCGCTCTCGACAGGCATGACGCGAGCGCGACACCACGCCCTTCGAAAGGCTCCTCTTCGACCCCGCGTCCCTCGGCGGCCGTGGCGTAGGCCTCGGTGAGCAGCGCGTCGAGCGCGGGGTCTCCGGTGGAAGGGGCTGGGAGCGGCGGCGGGAGGCGAACGAAGGGGGAGGGCACGGTGGCGGGATGGTAGGCCGTGTCGATGGGAGCGCTCAACGGGGCGCAGC
>CAISKJ010001661.1 GCA_903885885.1 uncultured delta proteobacterium | reverse complement strand
GTCGCGGAGCACCACCAGCACGCCCGCGGGCGAGTCGCCCGTCGTGGCGACGGGCTCGACGCGCGCGAGGCACGCGCGGCCCGCCACGGTGCGCATCTCCTGGTGGTGGGCGCGGCGGCGCAGCACGGCGAGCACGGTGTCGTGCAGGGCGTCGTGGGCCACCGAGGCCACGCGCGAGCCGCCGAGCCAGTGCCCCTCTGGATCGTAGATGCCCACCCCCAGCACGCGGCTGTCGCGCGTGAGGCGCTCGGCGAGCACGTGCAGCTCGGCGGCCTCGATGTCGCGCGGCAGGGCCGACATCACCGTGCCGAGCAGGGTGGCCGTCTCGCGCACCTCGTGTTCGGCCTCGGAGAGCAGCTCGGCGCGGTAGAAGCGCGCCCCCATGACGCCGTACACGGCGAGGCACAGGGCGACGGGCACGGTCAGCAGGATCCACAAGCGTTGCAGCAGTCTCATCGGCACCGGCCCGCGATGCTACCGCACGGGCGCCATGAGAGCCGTTGACGCGCAGCGCAAAGGATTGTAGCCGACGGTCGGCGCGATGAACGCGGTCGCGCCCGTGCGCACCCTACGCCGCACCCTCGAGTGAACACCCCCACCATGCTGCATCTCTTGAAGCCCTACGTCGAGCGCTACCCCGCGCTGGCGTCTACGTACCGCCAGGTCCGCGACCAGCTCCGCCTGCGGCGCCTCAAGCCGCGCGCGACGCCGTGGGGCTTCACGCTCCTCGGCGACGACTCGATGGTCGACGGCCGCTTCGAGCCCATCGAGACCGAGCTGGTGATCGACCACCTCGCGCGCACCGACGTCTTCGTCGACGTGGGCACGCACGTGGGCTTCTTCACCTGCCTCGCGGGCTCCAAGGGGGTGCACACGGTGTCCTTCGAGCCCGTGGCCGACAACCTCGCGTGCCTCTACACCAACCTGCAGAACAACGGGTACGAGCGCGCCGAGGTGTTTCCCATGGGCGTGTCGAACGCGCCCGGCGTGCGCACCCTCTACGGCGCCGCCACGGGGGCGTCGCTCGTGTCGGGGTGGTCGCACACCTCCGAGGTGTACTCGCGCAAGATCTCGGTCACCACCATCGACACGGTGCTGCGCGGGCGCTTCGAGGGGCAGCGCCTCTTCGTGAAGATGGACATCGAGGGCGCCGAGTGGTTCGCCCTCGAGGGCGCCACCGAGACGCTCGCGCGCTCGCCCGCCCCCACGTGGCTCCTCGAGATCTGCCTCACCGAGAACCTGCCCGCCGGCGAGACGAACCCGCACTTCGGCAAGGTGTTCGCGATGTTTCGCGAGCGCGGCTACGCGTGCCACACGGTCGACGCCGACAAGCGCCTCGTCACCGCCGAAGACGTCGACCGCTGGGTCAAGAACGGCCGCCGCGACTTCGGCTCGTACAACTTTCTCTTCACCCGCGCGGCGGAGTGAGCGTCGGGTCTGAGCCCGCAGCGGGCGGCCCGTCGGTGCTGGCGCGGCTGCGCGCTCGCGTCGCGCTCTCCTCGCTGCGCGTCAACTTCGCGTGGACGGCCTTCGGCAACGCCTTCTACATGGCCAGCCAGTGGGCCCTGCTCATGGTGCTCGCCAAGGCCTCGTCGCCCGAGGTCGTCGGGGGCTTCTCGTACGCGCTCGCCCTCTCGGCCCCCATCGTGGCCACCAGCATGATGGGGCTGCGCCAGGTGATCGTCACCGACACGCGCGGCGAGCACACCTACGGCGACTACCTCGCGCTGCGCGTGGCCACGTCGGGCGCGGCGGGCGCGGTCATCGCCGTCGTGGCGATGGTGAAGTGCGACACCGCCGCGATGCGCGCCACGGCGCTCCTCGTGGGGGCGGCCAAGCTCCTCGAGTCGGTGAGCGACATCGTGCACGGGCGCTTTCAGTGGGCCGAGCGCATGGATCGTGCGGCCGTCTCGCTCTTCATCAAGGGCTGCGCCTCGCTCACGCTCATGGGCACGCTGCTCTTCGCGACGAAGAGCCTCGTGTGGGCCGCCGTGGGCATGGTGCTCGCCAACGCGGGCGTGCTCTTCTTGTTCGACCTGCCGCAGAGCCGCAAGGTCGCGGGCGGCGAAGACCTGCGCCTGCGGTGGAAGCCCGCCGTGATGGCCCGCCTCACGCGCATCGCGGCGCCCATCACCCTGGGCGTGCTGCTCACCTCGACGGCCGGCTCGACGCCGCGCTACTACCTCGAGGCGTACCGCGGCCCGCGCGAGGTGGGGTACTACACCATCGCCTCGGCGCCGCTGCTGGTCATGGGCTTTCTCCCCGGCGTGCTCAGCCAGGCCACGCTCGCGCGCGCGGCCCGCTATTTTCAGGCCGGCGAGCACGGCGCCTTTCTGCGCCTCAACGGCCGCGTCATGGCCGTGAACATGGTGCTCAACCTCGGCTTCGTGGCGGGGGCGGCGCTCCTGGGGCACCTATTTCTTCGGTACATGTACACGGCCGAGTATGAGCACCTGCGCGGCGTCATGGTGATCTTCACGCTGAGCCAGACGGTGGCCGTGCTCGCCACCATCGGCATTCAGCTCATCTCGGCGGCGCGCATGTTCGCGCTGCACACGCTCAACGCCGTGATCGCGCTC
>CAISKJ010001660.1 GCA_903885885.1 uncultured delta proteobacterium | reverse complement strand
TCGACGATGCCGGTGGTGATGATCGGTGGGCTCACGGCACCCATCATCGCACAGACGCGCCGCGCGGCGGTCCGCGCGATTGTCGCGACGCGCGGGGCGCCGCTGTGGCATGCACGCCGTCGCGATGAGCACCCACCGACCCGACGACGCGCCGAGGCCCGAAGCGCGCGAGGCCGAGACCCCCGAGGCGCGCGACCTGATGGCCGCCGTGCGCGAGGCGTTTCAGACGAAGCTCTCGAGCGCGCTCGACAAGCACCTCGCGCCCGCGAGCGCGCCGAAGGTCGGCCGCAACGACCCCTGCCCGTGCGGCAGCGGCAAGAAGTACAAGAAGTGCTGCCTCGGCAACCCGTGACGCACGGGACGCAGGGCTGAGAGTTTGCTTGAGGGCGCGGCGCTCCACGCGCCTCGAGCCCTTATTGCAAGGGCAAATCTCGGTTCGGGGAGCGGGATTCGAACCCTCTGGAGACGGTATCGACCCGCCGCAAATCGCAGCATTTGCTGACGAACGCGAGGCACCGTCGGCTTCGCAAACACCCCCGGGAGGCGAGGCGTGACCCCTGCCCGCGCCCATGCGCCGTGGCGTCCTCCGCACGCGTCGCCCCTCCGTGAGCGCGCTTGCTGGGCGCTGCGAGCTCTTCGCGCGGATCGTCGCACGTTCCTGGAGACCATAAGGGGCTCCCGAGCCTCGTGCTGCACCTCATGCTGGAGGGCGACCCCGACCTCGTGCGGGTGAACGCGCTGCGAGCCTTCGCCGTCGCCCTCGCGGTGTCCGCCGATTGGCGCCTCGGGCTCACCGCGCAAGGCCCCGTGCCGGAGTCGGTGCGCGAGCGTTTCGCGTCTCTCGGCCGCCGCGTGCTGTGGCGCCCGGGGTAATCGCCTGACGCCGCGTTCGGCAAGAAGATCCCTCACGTTTCTTCGCGATGCCGATTGCGCCACTCATCCTGTGCGGCGGCGTGCACGAGCAACTTCCCCCGGGCAATCCTTCGTGCGAAGGCTCGATCGTGGAAGCGCGAACACCCCTTGGCCAACTCATCGATGTCACCGCGAGCCGCCTCGTCGTCATCCACGACACGCTCGAGTACTATGGTCCCGGTGCCCCCATCCGCGCCGCGTACGAACTCGCTCGCAACGCTGCGGGCGGGCTCACTGGCGAAGCGCGTTTCTCGCGGGCGGGGGTCACCCATGCGACCCCGCGCATCACGCTTGACGCGCGGGTAACGACGCGATTCCTCCGGGCGCTATCGCGCGCACGCGCGCACCTCGGCCCCTACGAGCTCGACCCCGGTTGGGATGACTACAACGGGCGCATCGCCGTCGCGCTGCACGTCGATCCTCCCGGTCGCGGCGACCCCTCGGGCATCGCGTTGCTCTTCTCCAACGCCCAGACGCGCTACCTCGCACCCTGGTGTGTGTTCGTGCACGGAGCCACGTGGGTCGTGCCCGACGAGGAGATCGGTCGGGCCCTCTCGGCCCTGCGAAACCCGATCGAACGCGCGGTGCATGCCGCCGGGCTCGCCGCGCACGCGCCACGCGACACCGCGCTCTCGGCCGACGACGCCTGGCTCACCCACCACTTCATGCTGCCCCACGAAGACTGGCAGCCCTTTCCCTCGCTGCCCTGCACCGCGCCAGACGCACCGTAGTGCCCGACGATCGACGTCGCGCGCCCGCCCGGTTGTCGCGGCTCCCATCGCGACGCTACGATGCGCCACGATGAACCCGCCGCGCAGCGCCCCAATGCCCGTGCTCCTCGCCCCCGGCGCAGCATCGCACGGCGCCTATGCGCCCGCGAAGGGCCAGCCCCTGCCCCACGTCAGCGAGCGCATCGTGGCCCCCGAGGCCCACGCCGAGATCGTCGACGGCCTTCTCTACCGCACGATGGGGGCGAACCCGCCGCACGCCACGCAGCACGCCGAGGTGACGCACGTGTTCATGGGCGTGCT
>CAISKJ010001659.1 GCA_903885885.1 uncultured delta proteobacterium | reverse complement strand
GGCGAGCCCGAGGCGCTGGTGCTCCCGGTAGCCATGACGGGCGTAGGGACCGCGCTCGACGCGGGCGGCGAGGCCAACGCGCGCCGCGTGGCGATCACCTACTGGGGCGACCGCAACGCGCTCGAGCGCGCCGCCGTGACCCCGTCGAACGTCGGCGCCCCCGCGCGCGTGGGCCCCGCCCTCGCGAGCGAGTTCGCGGTGTACGAGGCCGCGCGGAGCACGCAGTGGGTGACCTGCGACGGCGCGCCGTGGCGCGTCGAGGCGCGCCGCGACGGGGGCACCGTGCGCGTGTTCGCGCGCCGCGAGGCCTGCTACGCCCCTTTGCGATAGGATTTTTGTCCGTGTGCGCACGTGTGCTCACGGCGCTGCATACGTATGCACGCGGGGGCGAAACGCACCGTTGACGCGGGGTGCAACATTGCGTTGCCATCGAGCGCGATGAGTCCCTCGACGTTTGCGTTTCGCGCATGGCTCCTGGCCGCGGCGCTGCCCCTTCTGTTCTCCGGCGGTACTGGCAACCCCGTGGTGGGAGGGCGCACCGACGCGGCCGACGACACCGCGGCCCTCGACGTCGTCGACGCGCCCGACGTGACCTGCGGCGCGGGTCAGAGCCCCTGCGGCGACCGCTGCGTGAGCACGCAGAACGACGAGTCGAACTGCGGCGGCTGCAACCGTCGCTGCAACACCGGAGAGGTCTGTCAGAACGCCGCCTGCGTGCCGCGCTGCCAGACCGACGAGACGCTCTGCGCGCAGGGCGACGCGGGCGTCGGCTGCGCGCGCTTGCAGACCGACACGCGCAACTGCGGCGCGTGCGGCACGGCGTGTGGGCGCAACGAGGTGTGCTCGGGCGCGGCGTGCATGTTCATGTGCTCGGGCGGCACCACCGAGTGCACGCGCCCCGGCGCGGGCGACGGCGGCGTCGAGCGCTACTGCGCCGACCTGCAGGGCGACCGCGCCAACTGCGGCGGCTGCGGCCTCGCGTGCCCCGACGGCTACGCGTGCCGCGCGGGCGGCTGCCACCTGCAGTGCTCGGAGCTCCTCGTGGCGTGCCCGACGGCCGCGGGCGACGCGGGCGTCGACGCGGCGGTCGATGCGCCCGACGGCGGCCCCGCGGTGCAGCCCGAGGTGTGCACCGACACCACCGCCGACCCGCGCAACTGCGGCGCGTGCGGGACGGCGTGCACCTTCGGCCAGGTGTGCCTGCGCGGGCGCTGCGCCACCACCTGCGGCGTGGGCTTCACCGACTGCGCGGGCGCGTGCCGCGACCTCGCCAACGATCGCACCAACTGCGGCGCGTGCGGCAACCGCTGCTCCACCGGACAAGACTGCGAAGCGGGCGTGTGCGTCGTATCGTGCGCGGCGGGGCAGACCAACTGCTCGGGCGCGTGCCGCGACCTCCAGAGCGACAACGCCAACTGCGGCGCGTGCGGCATGGCGTGCCCCGCGGGCCAGCTGTGCTCGCGCGGCGCCTGCGTGGTGACCTGCGGGTCGGGGCTCACCAACTGCGCGGGCGTGTGCCGCGACACGCAGACCGACCTCGCCCACTGCGGCGCGTGCGGCGTCGCGTGCCCGGCGGGCCAGGTGTGCTCCATGGGCGCGTGCCGGGTGTCGTGCGCGACGGGGCTCACCAACTGTGACGGAGTATGTCGCGACACGCAGACCGACAACACGAGCTGCGGCGCGTGCGGCACGGCCTGCCCGGGCGGTCAGGTGTGCTCGCGCGGCGCCTGCGTGGTGACCTGCGGCTCGGGGCTCACCAACTGCGACGGCGTGTGCCGCGACCAGCAGACCGACAACAACCACTGCGGCGCCTGCGGCAACGCGTGCCCCGCGGGGCAGGTGTGCTCCATGGGCGCGTGCCGCGTGACGTGCGGCTCGGGGCTCATCAACTGCGGCGGCGTGTGCCGCGACCAGCAGACCGACAACAACCACTGCGGGGCGTGCGGCAACGTGTGTCCGGCGGGCACCGTCTGCGCCCGCGGCGCGTGCATGGTGAGCTGCGTGGCGGGCACCACCAACTGCGACGGCGTGTGCCGTGACACGCAGACCGACAACAACCACTGCGGCGCCTGCGGCATGGTGTGCCCCGCGGGGCAGGTGTGCTCGGCGGGGCTGTGCACGGTGACGTGCGGCGCGCCGCTCACCAACTGCGACGGGGTGTGCCGCGACCTCGCGACGGACCTCGGCAACTGCGGCCGCTGCGGCGTGCGCTGCGCGAGCGGCCAGGTGTGCTCGGCGGGCGCGTGCGTGGTGTCGTGCGCGACGGGCCTCGCCAACTGCGACGGCACCTGCCGCGACACGCAGACCGACGTGAACAACTGCGGCGCCTGCGCGCGGGCGTGTCCCGCGGGGCAGCTGTGCTCGCGCGGCGCCTGCGTGGTGTCGTGCGGCGCGGGCACCACCGACTGCATGAGCGTGTGCCGCGACCTCGCGACGGACGTGAACAACTGCGGCGCCTGCGGCCGCGCGTGCCCCGCGGGCAACCGCTGCGTGGGCGGCGCCTGCGCCGTGAGCTGCCCCGGCGGCTCCGTCGAGTGCGCGGGCGTGTGCCGCGACCTCGCGACGGACAACAACCACTGCGGCGCCTGCGGCCGCGCGTGCCCGTCGGGGCAGGTGTGCGCGGCGGGCACGTGCAGCGTGTCGTGTCAGGCG
>CAISKJ010001658.1 GCA_903885885.1 uncultured delta proteobacterium | reverse complement strand
GTCTTCGGGCGTCGCGTCGGTGTACGCCACCAGCGCGAAGGCCCGCTCCTGCCCCAGCGCCAGGGCCTGCTCGCGCGGCACGCGGCGCACCACCGCGATGAGCTTCGACGCCTGCCGCGGCGACATGAGCCCCTCGGCCTTCAAGAACGCGTTGAAGCTCTTGTGTCCCGCCGCGGCGTAGCGCTTCTCCTCCACGACCTCGCGCAGCGCCTCGCCCACGTCGTAGAACGACTCCACCACCTCGGTCATGCGTCGGCGAATCAACGCCACCAGCTCCGCCAGGCGGGCCACCGCGCGGGCGTGGGCAACCTCGCGCGTGCGCTCGATAAGCGCCACTCGGCCGTCGGTCTTCTTCGTCATGAGGGTTCTCCTGTCAGGAGCGCACCACGCCGAAGTGACTGGTTTCAAGTCGAATTCGCGCCGAGTGCACACGTGTGCTCATCGCGATGCACACGTGTGCACACGCGCGGTGGCCGCGCTCAGAAGCCCGCGAGGTCGTCGCGCGTCACGCGCTGCGCGCCGTAGCGGAGCTCGGCCGGGAGCGTCGCGCGGTCGATCGCGCGCGTGAACCCCGGCGCCGCCAGCGCCTCGAGCGAGGTGACGCGCCCGTCGCGCACCTCGACGGCGAGCATGCTCAGCGGCGACGTGACCGACGTGCCCACGAGGGTGCGCGAGCCCGCGCCGAGGCACGCCATGCTCACGAGCCGCAGGCCGTTGCGCGCGCCGGGGTAGTACCCGTGCTGGTGCCCGCTGATGTAGGCCGTGAGGCCGCGGCGACGAAAGATGGCCTCGAGCTCGGCGTCGGCGAGCACCTCGGTCTCGCGCCCCACCGTCACCGGGTGCAGCGAGAGGTGCCCGTAGGCGATCTTGATGGGCGCCGTCGAGGCCGCGAGCTGCGCGTCGACCCACGCGCGCTGCTCGGCCGACAGGGGCCCCACGGTGGTGGCGTCGAGCGACACGAAGAACGCGCCGCGGTACGTAAACGAATACCGCAGGGGATAGCGCGACCGATCGACGAAGGTCACGGCGGGCACCCGCGACGGGGGCGTCCATTGCGAGACGAAGACGGCCCGCTCGGCGGCGTACTGCGTGTACCCCGAGGCGTCGTGGTTGCCCGGGGTGACGGCCATGGGGATGCCCGCCGCGCGCAGCGGGTCGGTCACCGTGCGGTGCCAGCCGGCCCACATCGCGGCGTAGTCGAGGCCCGCCATCTGCCCCGCGACCATGTCGCCCGTGACGAGCACGAGGTCCGGTCGCACGCGGTCGGTGATGGCCGTCACCGCGGCGCGCACGGTGCTCGAGTAGGTGGTCGCGCCGTAGCTGTCGTTGAGGTCGCTGATGACCACGATGCGCAGCGAGACGGGCACGGGCGCATCCACGGGGGTCGGCGCGTCGGCGGTGACGTCGGCGCGCGCAGCGTCGATGAGGGCGGGCGCGTCGGCCGCGACATCGCGCGGCGTGACGTCGGTGGGCGCATCGACGCGCGGGGCGTCGGCAAGCGCATCGACGCGCGGGGCGTCGGCAAGCGCATCGAAGCGCGGGGCGTCGGCGGGCGCATCGATGGGCGCAACGGCGTCGACGGGCGCATCGACAGGCGCAACGGCGTCGAGGGGCGCGGCGTCGACGTCGATCGCGACGTCGGGTACGGGGCCGCACGCGAGCAGCGTGAGCGCGAGCGAAGCGGGCCCGACGACGGTGATCAGGGGTGCGCGCATGAGGGAGCGCGCGGACGCTACGTCACGGCACGCGAGGCTGTACAGAGAGGCGAGCGACGTCGCTCAGGAGGGGTTGGCGCCGGCGACCACGGGCTTACCGGCCCTGGTCCAACCCATGATGCCAGCGGGGAGCACGAACACGTTGGTGTACCCGAGCGCGACAGCCTGCCGCGCAGCCGTGTGGCACGCCATTCAATGTTCGTTGGCGCAGTAGAAGACCAGCCGCGCTCCGTGGTCGGGCGGCAGCACCGCCGCGGTGACCTCGTCGTGGCCCACGTGCACCGCGCTCGGGATGTGCCCGGCTTCGTAGCGCTCGCGCCCGTTGGCGTCGTACACGGCGACCTGCTCGTGGTTGGTGAGCATCGTCGCCAGTTGATCGAGCGTCATCGCCGGGATCTCTGCGGCGTGCTCGACCGGCGTACCGTTGGCCGCCTGCGCGCCGCTCGCGGGCGTCGCTTGCGGCGCGGGTGCGGGCTTGGAGCATGCCGCTCCCAGCGCGCACACCATCGCCGCGATAACGTAAATGTGTCTCATCGAGTGACTCCTGTGATGGCGTGGGACCGGCCACGCCGTCGCCGTGAAGCTCGCACACGCGGAGCCCCGGAGCCAACGGCGCGTGCGCGCACCCGCAACGGCCCGCGGGCCGTCTTCGTCACGTCGGATACAGCCCGCGGGCCGTCTTCGTCACGTCGGG
>CAISKJ010001657.1 GCA_903885885.1 uncultured delta proteobacterium | reverse complement strand
GCGAGGGGCCCGCGTCGAAGGTGAGGCGCTCGATGAGCTCGCGCATCTTGCCGATCGAGGGGGTCGCGTCGCCGTACTTGTCGCGCGCCGAGCTGTTGAAGCGCTTGAGCACCACCGTGAGGCTGTCGAGGGTGTCGCGGTCGCCCGGCGCGGGCGCGTAGGCCTTGAGGAGGATCTCGCACTTGTCGAGGAACCACTGCACCGCGGCGGCGCGGCCCTTGAGGCGCTTGAGCTCGGGGAAGAGCGTGGGCCAGAAGTCTTCGACGAGCGCGGTGAGCAGCGCGACGCCCTTGAGCAACCCCTTCAGGCCGTCCTGGCGGTACATCGCGTAGGCGACCTGCGAGGCGATGAGAATGTCCTTCGACTTCTCCTGCAGGAGCTCTCCACCCTGCGCGACGATGGTGCTCCAGACGCGCTTCCAGTCGACCTTCTCGGTGCTGGGCGAGTCGAGCCTTGCGATCTCGGTGGTCACCTGGAGGTAGCGCTCATCCTCCTTTGCGCTCGCGCCCGACGGGGCCGCGTCGGAGATGGGTGCGGTCCACGGTGCGGCGAGCTTGAGGATCTCTTCGGCCGTCATGGGCATAGCGGTGCGTCTCCCAAGGTGTCTGCGCGGTGATGGCGTGCGGACGGTACCAGAACGTTCAATGCGCGAGCGTCGACAGGAGCGCCTCGAGGGGCGCCGCGGGGGCGTCGAGCACCTGCCGGTGGTGCGCCGCCACGCCGTGCCACGCGGCCTCGATCGCGTCGGGGCGCGCCGTGAGGAGCGGCCACCGCTGCGTGGCCTGATCCTCGGGGCGCACGAGGTATTTGAGCATCGAGCCCTGCGCGGGGCCGAGCGACACGAGCAGCCGCGGCGCGCTCGCCTCGCGCCACACGAAGGTGGGCAGCACGGGCGCGCCGAGGAGCCTCCGGCGGCAGAGTTCCAACCACGCGAAGAGGTCGACGTCGCTGGTGATGGGGCAGTCGAGGGTGATGGGCACGCGCGGCGGCCGCGAGCGCGTGGTGTCGCACGCGTCGAGGGCGGTCTTGAAGGCGTAGTAGTGGCTGCCCGGCGGCGCGTCGGCGAACACCCGCCGCAAGAGGTCGCCCGTGAGGCTCACGTTGAGCACGTGCTGACAGACCAGCGCGGCCTGCGACACCTCGGCGGGCGAGGGCACGCGCAGCGAGCGGGCGCGGGCCGCGAGGAGCGCGGCGTCGACGCGGTCGAGGTCGGCGGCGAGGCGCGCCGCGTCTTGCAGAAAGAGGCTGTACGCGGTGGGAAAGCCCGAGTACGCGCCGCCCAGGGTCGCGGGGTCGACGCGGGCGAAGACCGCGAGGGGGTACACGCGCCCCACGCGGTCGGCGCTGCGCATGAGAGCGCCCACGAGCGCGCCCTGCCCCACGCCCTGGTGCATGAAGTACACGGGCTCGCGGGGGAGCTCGGCGTTGGCGCGCGCGAGCGCCTCGAGCGACTCCTGGATCCACACGTCGAGCGCCTGCGCCGCCGGGTCGGCCGCGTTGATGCGCACGAAGTCTCCCTGCGCGGGGATCTTGCCGTAGACGCCGACCACGTCGCGGGTCGCTGCGCCGGTGCCCGAGGGTGTCATCGGAGGGCTACGATCCTTCAGCGGGAGGGCGCGACGGCGCCCGCCGGGTGCTGGGCTTCAGTGTTGGCGGTGGCGACGGCGCGAGGGCGCTCCGCCGGTGCTTGCGACGCCGGTGAGGTTGCACGGGCGACCGTTGCGGGCGATCGGGTGCGGCGTGGCGATGTAGTCGCCGCGGAAGGGCGACAGGTAGCGGTCTGCCGTGGCGTCGCTGCGGGGCACGCCGAAGAAGGGGTTCTCGCTGCGGGCGGGGCGCACGTCGATGCCCACGTCGATGTTCTGGTCGCGCAGGTGCCACACGACGGAGAAGGTGCGCGAGTTGGCGCTGCCGCGAACCTGCCCGACTTCGAAGAGGCGAAACACGCCCCACTCGCCGTCTTGCTCGATGGTCTCGTCGATGCCGTTCTGGCCGCGCGCGCGGATCTTGGCGCCGCGCTGGTTGCCGCCGCCGGGCCACGTGTAGCGGTGCCACTCCTCGGGGCCGTTGGTGTAGCGAAACTCCTCGCCGTCGACGGCGAAGATGATCTCGGCGATCGAGGGGGTCGGCCGCACGCGCACTTCGAACTCCACCTGAGGCCCGGTGCCGGCGGGCGCCGGGGGCGCGCCCGCGCGGGGCGGCGCGGCGGGGGGAAAGAGCACCGTGGAGATGTCTTGCGAGCGGTTGAGGAAGTCCCTCAGCTCGGGGCGGTACATCTCCGAGGTGTCGTGGCCGAAGCGCGTCGAGAACTGATACTCGTCGCCCACGCGAGGCACGAAGGACGCGAGCTCGGTGCCGTAGAAGGCCCAGAGGAGGCCGTCACCCGCGCGGTAGAACTGGGCCACGTCGGCGAGGGCCGCGTCCTGTCCGTTGGGGTTGAAGGGGTAGTGGTCGAGGAGCGTTCGGGTGTAGGGGACCACCACGGCGCTGCACCAGCGGTCGCTCCCAGCCCCGCCTAGCGCGCCAAGTGTACGCGACACGGTGAACTCGATCGGCGGCGGAAGGAGGTTCCGCAGCACCGGGCGCGACTCGACGCCCGCGTTGCCGATGAGCGACTCGACCTTGGCCTGCGCGGCCGTGATCGAGTCCATGAGGGGCTGCGAGGCCTCGCGCGGGTTGCCGAGGTACGTGAAGAGCCGGTCGCGCACGAGGGCGAGCTGCTCTTGATACTCGTTGAGCGGGGCCGTGGTGGGCACCGGCGCGGGCGGCGGGGCGCCCTCGGGGCTGGCCGCGGGCCTGGGCGGCGTCGGCGGCACGCCGAACTCGATGAGCCCGTGGAGCACCGCGTCGCGCTCGATGTCCTCGCGGTGCACGAAGGTGCTCACGCCCTCGCCGGTGTCGCGGGCGCCGAGGGCCGAGCGGCCGATGGCGCCGGCGGCGACGCCCGTGCGCGAGCGGTTGAGCCGGTTGTTGAGCTCGCGCTCGAACACCTGGAGCGACGTCTCGGCGGCCGCGCTGGCCGACTGCGCGTTGGGCTCGGGGAGGCGAACGTTCTCCGCGAGCGTGCGCATGAGGAAGGGGTACGCCGAGGGCTGCACGCCGCCGGTGAACCACGTGAGCATCGCGTGGGCCTCCTGCGCGTTGGCGGGCTCGCGCACGCGCAGGGTCGCCATGAAGTTGCGCCACTCGGCGATGTACTGCGCGAAGTACTGCGAGCGCACCCGCAGGAGCGTCTCGCTCGTCTGCTGGAGGCGGTTCACGTTGGGGGCCTGACCGAGCACCCAGGCCTCGCCCACGATCATCTCGGGGGCCTGCATGAGCCGGTCGCGCACGTAGCCCTCCCAGCCGGCGCGGGTGAAGGCGCCGCGCACCCGACGCTGCTCCTCGGGGCCCACCTGGTAGATGTTCTCGGGCGAGCGTCCGAGGGCGCGCGCGAGGTTGATGTCGAGGCTCATGGGCTCGACGTCGGCGATGATGCGGTTGAGCGCGATGTCGACGCTCGACGTGCGGTTGAGCACGCCGCGCACCGTGGTGACCGTGCGCTGGTCGCGCGCGAACGCGAGGCGCGGGTTGTCGTGCAAGAGGCCCGTGAAGAGCTGGGCGTTCTGCTTCATCGCCTCTTGCGTGCGGCCGTCGAGCGGCGCCGCCTGGCTCACGCGCGCGGCCCACTCGCGGGCGATCTGCTCGGCCGTGAAGGTCGCGATCTCGCCCTCGAGCGCGGGCTCGCCGCCCTGCCGCGGCTGCGACAGGAGCAGGTGGAGCTTGAGCACGTCGTAGTACTGCTGGCGGTCGTTGCCGCTCGGCGGGTTGTTGTCGCCCACGCGCGCCGTGAAGGCCTGCATGTCGCGCACGTCGGCGAGGTACAGCGGGCTGATCACGTGCTGCTGCATCGCGGTGGCGTACAGCGCCGACATCTTCGGGTAGAGGGCCTCGCCCTGAAACATCCCGAAGGTCATCGCGATGGGCGCGTGGCCGTCGTGGTAGCCCTTGAGCTCGGACACGACGTTGCGCAGGGGCTGCAGCTCGGCGAGCGTGAGCGGCGCGTTGGCGCGCTGCGAGACGTGCTCGCGAATGAGCTGCGCGGCCGTGTCGGCGCGCGACACGAGGTCGCGGTTCTCGAGGTACGCGTTGGCGGGGATGATCGACAGGAGGGCCGCGATCGCGAAGGCCCCCGCGGCGATGTAGTACTTCTGCCGCTTCTGCCGCGACTGCTCGTCGGGCGAGAGGGCGGCGATGTGCTGGTCGGGGAAGATCACCCGCCCGAACACGTCGCGGAGGAAGTAGCTCTTCGCCTCGGTGGGCGCCTGCGTGGGGGCCGCGGCGGCGGGCGAGAGGCCGAAGCTCGCGCGGAGCTTCTCGGCCAGCTGGTCGATGGGCCGCCCCTCCTGCGTGCCCGAGGTGAAGTACACCCCGCGCAGGAGCGACGGGTTGCGCAGGTTGTCGACGCCGAAGAGCGTGTCGAGGAAGTCGCCGAGGTTCTGCTTGAGCTGCGCGAACTGCTGCGGAAACTGGTACACGGCCTCGCGGCGGGGGATGCCGGGCTCCTGCGCGATGCGCTTGAGCATGCGGCCCTCGACGGTCTTCACCATCTCGTCGAAGCGCTCGGTGAAGAGGGGGCCGAGGGGCGCGTCGGCGGGGCGCGACAGGGGCACGGTGAAGCCCCAGATCTGCCCTCGCTCGCTCTTGCGGAGGTCGTCGAAGAACTCGGTGAAGCCCTGCACGAGGTCGCACTTGGTGAAGAGCACGTACACCGGCAGCGAGAGCTGCAGGCGCGACTGCACCTCGTCGATGCGCTCGCGCACGCGGCTCGCGATCTGCTCCACCTGCTGCTCGCGCGCCGTGCCGATCTCGGCCACGTTGACGGCCACGATGACGCCGTTGAGGGGCTTGCGCGACCGGCTCTTCTTGAGCATGTCGAGGAAGCTGAACCACTCGTCGCGGTCGTCGTCGTCGGTGGTGTAGCGCCCCGCGGTGTCGACGAGCACGCCCTCGTTGGAGAGCCACAGCTCGCAGTTGCGGGTGCCGCCCACACCCTTCACGCCGCCGCCCGTCTGCGCGCTCATGTAGGGGAAGGGGATGCCCGAGTTGCGCAGCGCCGTGCTCTTGCCGGCGCCGGGCGGGCCGATGATCACGTACCAGGGCAGCGCGTAGAGGGCGTCGACGCCCGTCTTGCCGAGCCGCGAGCTCTTGAGCGCGCCGATCGCGCGGTTGAACTCGGCCTGGATGGCGCGCACCTCGGCCTGCTGCTCGGGGCGTACGCTGCGCGCCTGCTCCTCGGCCTGGGCGTTGAGGGCCTTCTCGATCTCTCGCGCGGCTTTACGGGCCTTGAAGCGCCGGTAGAGCCACATCGAGAAGAGCACGAAGAAGACGAACAGCGTGGCGAAGATCGCAAGGAGCCACGGCAGGTTGAGCACGTACACGACCGTCCAGGCGATCGCGATGACGATGAAGGCGATGATGTACTTGAGCACGGGTTCTCTCACTCCCTCAGAGCGGGGAACTCAGGTCTGCGGGCCGACGAGCTGGGCGATGCGGTCGAGCACCGACGAGACTTCGTTGCTGAGCGAGAAGCGAAGCGCGACATAGAAGACGAGCGCGATGACGACGGCGCCCACCGAGAGCGCCACGATGGGGAGCGCGGCGCGCGAGCCCGAGACGGCCTCCCCCGGGGGGCGGTCGCCGTGGGCCGAGAGCTGCTCGGCGCCGAAGAGGTTGGCGCGTTGCAGGTCGGCCGCGAGGCGCTCGATGATGGCCTGGAGCTGCGCCTCGCCCCCCTGGACGCGGTATTTGCCTTGAAAGCCGAGCACGAGGCACATGTAGTAGACCCGCACGACGTCGATGCGCCGCGGGTCTTGCCGGTGGGCCTCGAGGCGCTGAAACACCTCTTCACCAGCGTTGTTGGTCTGGAAGAGCGAGAGCTGGAGCGGGCGCGAGAGCCAGAACTGACGCAGCGCGGGCGAGCCGTAGTACACCGCGATCTCGTCGGTGAAGCCCACGATGGCGAAGGACATCTCGGGGATGTCCTCGCGCGCGAGGTTCAGCTCGAGGCCGCGGCGCTGCATGTTCTCGATGAGCGAGCGCATGCGCTGCTGCACCGTCTCGGGCGGCGGCTGCGCGTTGGGGTCCGTTCTCCGCAGCTGGATGAGGAAGTTGAAGCAGTCTGCGGTGAGCTCGTCGATTCGGTCCATGTCCGCTGTCTTCCTGATACGGGAATGCGGTTACTGCGCGGCCCCGGCGGAGCGCGGGATCGCAAGGAGTTCAAGCTGGATCTGCGTGGGGTCGTAGGGGGGCGGGAGGTAGATGGCGATGGTTCGCTCGCCCTCGACGTTTTGCCAGTACTGCCCTGTCTGCTGCAGGGCGAAGTAGAGCACCCCGGCGCGCGCGGGGATCTCCGACGGCGGCCTGTACTCGACCTTGATGGGCACGCCCGGGAGGGCGCTCGCGACGATGTCGGCGATGTTGCCCCACGAGGCGATCTTCGAGAGCTGCGGCACCTGCATCGCCGTCTGCTGCTCGGGCTGGTTGGTGCGCAGGGTGAGAAAGTACGTCGCCCCGCGCTGGAGCTTCTCGTCGTCGAGGCGGCCGAAGTGCAGGCCGTCTTCGCGCGACTCGAGGTTCACCTTCACGAAGCGCGGCTTCTCGATCACGTTGAGGAGCCGAATGATCTCGGTGATGAGCTCGCCGAACGTGGTGGCCAGATCGGTGTAGTAGAACTTCGGGAGCTTGGTGGGATCGGCGCCCACCGCGAACGACGCGAGCTGCCCCGCGAACTGCGAGAGCAGCAGGTACGCGTCTTCGGGCGACGTGTCGGCGCGCTCGATGAGGTGGTTGACGATCGGGATGAACGCGTTGATCGAATAGAACTTGAGGAAGCTCGTGACGTCGCCCTCGCGCACCTCGATGAGGGCCCCATCGCGGTGGCGCTGCTTCTCGGCGAGCGAGCGCTGCGCGCCGGCCATCACCTGAATGAGCTGGCGCATGCGGTTCATGAGCCAGGGCGAGGCGCCGATGCGGCGAATGGGCGGGATGTACTCCTGCCGGATGGCGAGGGCGCCCGAGGCGTCGCGGTAGATCTCTGCGATCTTGACGGTTTCGAAGTCATCGCGAGACTCGTTGCCGAAGAGGAGCGCCACGTGCCGCTGCGCGAAGCCTACGGTGACGTCGGCGGCGCCGCCGGAGGGGCCGCCCGCGGCGTCGACCACGACGCGCGCCGAGGTGAAGAAGCGCAGGCCCGCGGTGGGCGACGCCGACGACGAGATGGCGGGAGAGCCCTCGCGCTCGGCGGGCACCGCGAGGAACACCTCGAGGAACTGCTGCGTGGGCTTGAAGTGGCCCTCGACGGGGCGGATGGCGGGCACCTCGGGGTGCGCGCCGTCGAACGCGAGGGGGATGCCGTCGGGGAGCACGCCCTCGAAGCGCTGCACGCGCACCTGACCGGCGACCAGGGCGCGCTCGTCGAGCTCGACGGCGACGACGCCCCAGTCGTAGGGGAAGAGCCCACCGAGGCGCGCGCCCACGTAGCCCTCGTGGTAGCGATCAAGCTGCTGGAGGTGCTGCGGGGACATGAACATCCCCTCGGACCAGATCACGCGCTGGGGGACCTTCATGCGAGACCCTCGATGCGCAGCGGAGACTGCAGCGCGGCGGACTTGAGCGACGGGACGGGCGGCGGGGTCGGCACGCTGGGGAGCGACGGCGCGCTGGGCACGTTGGGGACGCTCGGCGCGCTGGGGACGCTCGGCGCGCTGGGGACGCTCGGCACCGACGGCGCGTTGGGCACCGTGGGCACCGTCGGCGACTGCGGCGCCTCGGGCAGGCCGGGGAGTCGACCGGGCAGGCGGCCGCCGTCGGGGCGGTCTTCGCCGGGGTCGTCGCCGAGGGCTTCGATGTAGTAATCGTCGAGGAAGAAGAAGTACCGCGGCTCGCGCGTGGAGCCGCCCGCCACGCCCTGCTGCGCGGCGCACTGCTGCTCGCTCGGCGGCGGCGGGAGCTCATAGATGGTGCGCCACGACTGGCCCGACGGGTGCCGGAAGATGGCCACGGCCACCACGTGCGTGACGCCGTCTTCGCGGCGGAAGGCGCGCGCCACGCGCTGCCCGGGGTAGAGGAAGAAGACATCGGTCTTCACGATGTCTTCGCCGAGGGTGTCGCGGTCGGTGCGCCAGATGGCTTCGAACTCGGACTCCTCCATCTTGTGAGGCGCCTTGAGCTGATAGACGCGCACCTCGACGGGCAACGCGCGGCCCTCGTCGTTGGGGTTGAGGTGGTCACCGCCGCGGATGACCATCTGGATGTTCTGCGGGAGCGCGCATGTGCCGCCCTGCGCGGCGGCGGGGCGCTGCGGGCTGCTGCACTGTGACAGCGCAGGCGCCGCCAGCGCGAGGCACAGGAGCACCCGACGCAAACCGTGTTGAACCTGTGGTGTGAACACGTGAACCGACCTCTACCCCATCGATGGGTCTTCGCCTGACAGCCATGCGCCACCGCACGGATCACGGTTTGCGACAGCGGGCCGAAGCCACGCACCAGCATCGCACATGCGCGTTCGGCAAATCAACAGTTCAACCTCACCGTACGCGGCCCGTGACTTCGCGGCCGGAGCTCTCACTTCGGTGCGGGCGCATGGTCTTTTCTTGACACTGCTCTTGGCGCGTCGCTAGAAACGCCGCGCGCGGCGCATGCTCGTGCCGCGACGACGCAGCGACCACGCGGAGAGGCGCCGGCCATGGGACGAGGACTTCTCAGCAGGCTCACCGCGTCGAGCGTGAACGATGCGCGGCCCGTGAACGAGCTCGAGTCGATTGTGGAGCACCTGCGCGCGCTGCTCAACACGCGCCAGGGCGAGTCGCCCTCGGTGCCCGACTTCGGCGTCGTCGACTTCACCGACCTCGTGCACAACTTCCCCGAGGCGATCCAGACGCTGCAGCGGTGCATTCGCACCACGGTGCTGCAGTATGAGCCGCGGCTGAAGAACGTGGTGGTTCAGCACGTGCGCGACGACGAGGTGCTCGTGCTCAAGTTTCAGATCACCGCGCAGCTCCAGAACGAGGGCGGCAAGAGCGGCGGCGCGGTGCGCTTCGAAACACAGCTTCGCGCGGGCGGCCTC
>CAISKJ010001656.1 GCA_903885885.1 uncultured delta proteobacterium | reverse complement strand
GTCGACTTCACCGACGCCGTCACGCGCGGCGCCGCGGGCACCATCGAGTCGCGCGCTGAATCTTCGGAGGTCATCGTCACGTTACGCCGCTGCGGTCATCATCCACAGACGCGGCACCCCGCGCAACCTTCGCGAGCGCCCGTGCCCTCGATGGGGCATCAACGCCGCATGCGCGCGTGGAGCCTGTCGCCGAGCGCCTCGCGCGCGGCCGCGAGCGCCGCGGGCTCGCTGGAGAAGATGTGCGCAGTTGTGATGAACGTGCGCGCCTGCGCCTCGGCGAAGGCCCCCTCCCCGACGGCGGCGAGGGCGTGGAGGTACTCGTAGTCTTCGAGGCCGTCGCGAATGAGGGCGAGGCGCATCGACGGAATGGGGATGGGCGTGGTGCCGCCGATGCGCGCGGGGAGCCCCGGGTACATGAGCGTGCCCTCGCCGTTGCCGCCCAGCGCGTAGGCGCTCACCCAGGGGTCGCGCACGGCGGCGCCGCACGCGTGGTTCCAGCAGTAGTCGGTGCCGTAGTAGAGCTCGCCGCCGATGCGATAGAGGTGCGCCATCCACTGGAACACCCTATTTCTCATGGGCGACGCGTCGATCATGTACGACGGCGAGCGGCTCGCGGCGGAGCCCGGGCGACCGCTCACACACGACTCGTGCTCGGTGCAGTCCTGGTACCACCAGAGGCGCTTTCCGGGCATCGCGAGGAAGGCGTCGTAGCGGCCGCGGGCGCTGGGCCCCTCGCGCGGCTGCACGGTGTCGACGAGCGGCGTCACGATGTCGACGGCGTCTTCCATGCGGTTGGCGCGCAGCTCGTCGATGCCCGTGGTGAGCATCGTGGCGACGGGCGGCGTGAGGGCGTGCACGGCCCGCTCCTCGGCCGCGGCCTCGGCGAAGGTGCACCCCAACGGAGGCTCGTCGCAGTGGTAGTAGAGCAGCCGGTCGCTCCACCCGCGGTCGCGCGCGTGGCGCGCCCATCGCTCGACGAGGGCGTAGTCGTCGGGCACGCCCACGTAGGCGAGCGAGGTCATGCGGGCGCCGCGCAGGCGCGTGGCGGCGGTGCCGTCGAGCAGCGGGCCGTAGAGGGCGTCGAAGGCCGTCCAGGTGGTGACGTCGGTGCCGGCGTAGGGCGTCTCGGCGTTGGTGATGCGGTAGTCGAGCAGAAAGCGCGCGGTGAGCACGCGGGTGATCTCGACGCCGCGGTCGGCGCTCCCGCCCGCGCCGGGGTACGCGCCGCACGCGCGGTAGCTGCCCGCGACGACGGTGCAGAACGCGTCGTCGCTGACGGCGAAGAAGTTGGGCAGCGACGAGGTCGACGGGAGGTCGAAGCCCCACACCTTGAGCCGCACGGGCATCGTGGCCACGGTGGCCGCGCCCGCGCGCACGGTCACCGTGCCGACGTAATAGCCCGGCGGCGTTGCCGGCGGCACGTGCACCTCGACCCAGTAGCTGCGCGTCGAGGCCGCGGGCACCGTGGCCGGAAACGCGTTGCGCGGCTCATGCAGCCACGGATCCACCGCGGGGATCATCGGGTCGGGCACCGCGCCCCGCAGCCCGTTGAGGTCCGACGGCGTGGTGATGGTGAGGTACTCCTCGCGAAACACCACCGCGCGCTCCGCGGCGCGAATCACGCCGCCGCCGCGCGCGTCGCGGAGGTCGCTGAGCGACACCGAGAGGCCCGTGATGGGCGTCGCCCCCGCGCGCACGTGCACCTGAAAGCTCTCGAACTCGTTGCCCGCGGCCGCCATCGTGACCCAATGGAGCGGCCCCGGCGTCGCGTCGGGCTGCACCTTCGCCATCGCGCTCGTGACCCACACGTTCGCGGGGTAGTGCGTCGCATCGGTGTCGATCGCCGGCGCCTGCGAAGGGTCGATGGGGTCGATGGCCGTCGCGTCGAGCGTCACATCGCGCGCCGCGTCGAGCGTCACGGCGTCGCGCGTCGCATCGGGCGCTGCGTCGGGTGTCACTGCGTCGCGCGTCGCATCGGGCGCCGTGTCGGGTGTCACTGCGTCGAGCGTCGCATCGGGCGCCGTGTCGAGCGTCGCATCGGGTGTGGTGTCGGCCGACGCGTCGGCGGTGACGGTGGCTGACGGCGTGTCGTCGCCGCAGCCGAGCACCAACACCGACACGAGCGCGCACCGCAGCGGGAGTCGAACCGAGAGCATCGCAGGGAGCAGAGAGCGCGAGGTCGCCCGCCCCGTCAAGGCGCGAATCGCGGTATAGGCCGCACCGATGACGACCACCGACGCACGGCCTCGTCGGCGGCGCGCGCTCGCGCACCTGCTGGTCGCGGCGGCGCTCGCGGAGCCGCGTGCGGCGAGCGCCAACGGGCGCTTTCCGACGGGCGGTTACTTCGTCGCGGGCGGCGGCGAGGCGCGGGGCGTGATGGTGCTGCGCGCGACCTTCGGGCTCGTCACGAGCCGCGACGCGGGGCGCACCTGGTCGTGGATCTGCGAAGACGCCTTCGGCGCCGTGGGCACCTTCGACGCCTCGGTGGCCATCGCGTACGACGGGCGCGTGGTGCTCACCACGCCGCGCGGGCTCCAGACGTCGCGCGACGACTGCGCGTGGGCGCCCCCCGAGGGCAACCTCGCGCGCCCCTTCATCGACGTGTCGGTCGACGCGACGGGCGCCCACATGGTCACCGTCGCGGGCCCGAGCGGCGTCGACGACGTGATCCTCCGCTCGCAGAACGGCGGCGCCTCGTGGACGCGCGGCGCCACGCTCGCGGACCTCTACGCGGGCACCATCGAGGTGGCGCCGTCGTCGCCCGACCGGGTCTACGTCGGTGGCTTTCTCGGCGACGGGACGCCGCTCATGCTGCGCTCCGACGACGGCGGCCTCACGGCGCGCGAGGTCGCCCGCGGCGCGGCGTTTCTCGGCGGGACGAGCGCGTTCATCTCGGGCGTCGACCCGCGCGACCCCGACGTGGTGTACGTGCGCGCGGCGGTGGGGCTGGGTACGGCGCTCCTGCGCTCCGACGACGGCGGCGCGACGTTTCGCGAGCTCACGCGCACCGACGGCCCGATGACGGGCTTCGCCCTCTCCGACGACGGTGCCACCGTGTGGATCGGCAGCGACGACCGGCGCGACCCGCTCCGTCGTTCGACGCGCGGCGGCCCCTTCGAGGCGCTCGGCGTCACCGTGACCACGCGCTGCCTGCGCCAGCGCGACGGCGTGCTCTACGTGTGCGGCGACGAGTCGGCCGACGGGTTTCTCCTCGCGTGCTCCACCGACGGGGGCGAGCACCTTACGCCCGTCGTGTCGGCGCGGCGACTCGACGGCCCGCCGCGCGCGTGCGCCGCCGACACGCCCACGTCGTCGCGCTGCGGCCCGCTGTGGCCCGCGCAGCGCGCCGCCCTCGCGCAGATCGACGGCGGAGCGCCCGCCGCGACGGGCTCCCACGACGCGGGCGACGTGCGCGACGCGGGCGACGTGCGCGACGTGCGCGACGTGCGCGACGTGGGCGACGTGCGCGACGTGAGCGATGTGGGCGACGTGAGCGATGTGCGCGACGTGGGTGACGTGAGCGACGTGAGCGCGCGCCCCGCTCCGTCGGCGCGCGGGTGCGGGTGTCGTGTGGGGACGACGCGCGGCGGCACAGGCGCGCTGGCGTTGCTGCTGGGCCTCGCGCTCGCGGCGCGCATCACCGATCGGCACGCCGCTGCGCGCGAGCGCGCAGACGGTCGAGGAGGTACGCGTCGATGAAGGGGTCGAGATCGCCGTCGAGCACGCCTTCGGCGTCGCGCGTCTGGTGGCCGGTGCGCGCGTCTTTCACCAGCGCGTCGTCGAGCACGTAGCTGCGAATCTGGTGGCCCGCCGAGATGCTCGTGAGGTGCGCGTAGTACCGCGCGAAATCCTCGTCGCGGCGAGCCCGCTCGAGCGACGCGACGCGCGCCCGCATCGCCTCCATCGCGATGCGCAGGTTCTCGTGCTGGTAGCGCTCCTGCTGGCACTTCACCACGAGCCCCGTAGGGCGATGCGTGAGGCGCACAGCGGTCTCGGTCTTGTTTACGTTCTGGCCGCCTTTGCCGCCCGACCGAAAGCGCTGCACCTCGAGGTCTGCGACGCGCACTTCGACGGGCGCGGCGTCTTCGAAGAGCGGCACCGCCGTGACGGCCGCGAACGACGTGTGCCGTCGCCCCGCGTTGTCGAAGGGCGACACGCGCACCAGCCGGTGCACGCCGCACTCGCCGCGCAGCAGCCCGAACGCGTAGGCCCCGCGCAGCTCGACGGAGACGCTCTGGAGCCCCTCCTCCTCGCCCGGCGTCGCGCTCACGACGCGCGCGTCGAGACCCCTGCTTTGCGCCCAGCGCGTGTACATGCGCAGCAGGCGCTCGCACCAGTCCATCGCGTCGAGGCCACCCTCCCCCGCGTTGATCTCGAGGAGGCAGTCGGCGCGGTCGACCTCGCCGCCGAGCACGAGCGCGCGCTCCACGGCGACGACGCGCATCTCGCACGCGCGCAGCGAAGCGGCGACCTCGTCGCCCACGGCCTCGTCGCCCTCGTCGCAGGCGAGGTCGAGGAGCTCGCCCGCGTCGCGGAGCTCACGCGACAGCGCCTCGACGCGCGCGACGAGCGAGGTCGACTCCGCGTGCTCTCGGAGGAGGGCCTGCGCGGCGGTCGAGTCGTTCCAGAGGGCGGGGTTTGCGG
>CAISKJ010001655.1 GCA_903885885.1 uncultured delta proteobacterium | reverse complement strand
GCCGCGAGCGCCGCGCCGAGACCGCGCGAGCCCGAGTGCACGAGCGCCACGACGCTGCCCGCGTCGATCGCGAGGCGCTGCGCGGCCGAGCGGTCGAGCACGGCGTCGACGCGCGAGATCTCCGCGAAGTGGTTGCCCCCGCCGACGGTGCCGAGCGACGCGGCGAAGGCCTCGCGCAGCGGAGGGGCGATGCCGCTGGGGCCGAGCTCATCGACCGCAGGCTCGCGCGCGGCGAGGGCGCGCAGCCCGTCGGGCACGCCGTCGACCGACGCGAGCCCCCGCGCGCCCGACGACCACACGGCGTCGAAGAGGGCCGCCGCGTCGACGCCCGCGAAGGGATGATCGTCGAAGGCGCTCCGCACGCGGCGCTCGAGGCGGTCGAGGGAGAGGCGCCCCACGTCGGTGACCACGACCCGCGCGCCGCAGCCCGCGTCGCCGCCGATGAGCCGCGGGTACACCACCCCGCGCGTCGCCACCACGGCGCCGACGGGAAAGCCTCGCCCCGGGTGCAGGTCGGGCATCCCCGCGGCGCGCACGCAGCCGTCGAGGGAGGCCACCGCCGCGAGCTGGGCGAGGGCGTCGGGCTCCATCCAGACGCCGTCTCCGCGGAGTACGGTCGCGTGCGAGGGGCACCGGGGGTGTTGGTGAAGCGGGGTGTTCATGACGGCGATGCTCCGTAGTTGGCTCCCACTAGAGCGAGCGCCGTGCCATCAAGAATCACGGTGAAATGTGTGGGTAGTGGTTTACCGTAGACCAGTGAATACGGTCTCTGAGAGACCATCACATGGTTTACGATGAACCATGCCGCGGCTGCTGCTCACCTGGTCTGATCGGGGCGTCGAGGGCGCTGCGCCCGCGCACCGCGCGACGCGGCCTACGACCGATCGCGGTCCCGTGCTGCGGCTCCTCGACGAGCCCGAGAGCACGGGGCTGTACGCGCGCGCCCTGGTGCTCGCGGCGCCCGCGGGGGTCGAGCGCGCCGAGGCGCTCGCCGACGAGATGCGCGAGCGCGTGGGCGAGGTGACGGTGCGCCCCGTCGCGGTCGACGACCCCTCCGACTACGGCGCGCTGTTTCGCGCGCTGGGCCCCGTCGCGGGCGAGGTCGAGCGGTCGTACACGCGGCGCGGGTGGGAGGTCGACGTGGTGCTCTCGGCGGGCACGCCGCAGGCGCAGACGCTGTGGGTGATCATGGCGCAGTCGGCCATGCTGCGCGCGCGGATGCTCCAGGTGATCGCGCCGGCCTTCGTGCCGGTGCCGCACCCGCGCGCGATCCGCGAGGTGAGCCTCGACATCGAGGGCTTTCCCGAGATCAGGGTGCTGCGCGAAGAGGTGTCGCGGCTGCGCGCCGAGGTGCGGGTTCGGGCGTCGCGGCTCATCGCGGGCAGCGCCCCGATGCGCGCCCTCATGGAGCGCGTGGTGCGCGTGGCCCCGAGCGACCTCGCGGTGCTCGTGCACGGCGAGACGGGCACGGGCAAAGACCTCGTGGCGCGGGCCCTCCACGACGGCAGCGCGCGGGCGCAGGGGCCCTTCGTGGCCGAGAACTGCGGCGCCCTCGCCGAGAGCGTGCTGGCGAGCGAGCTCTTCGGCCACGAGGCGGGCGCGTTCACGGGCGCGAGCGCGCGGCACCGCGGGCTCTTCGAGCAGGCCCACGGGGGCACCATCTTTCTCGACGAGGTGGCCGAGATGCCGCCGCGCCTGCAGGCCATGCTCCTGCGCGTGCTGCAGGAGGGCGCGCTGCGCCGCGTGGGGGGCGAAGGGCTCGTGCGCGTCGACGTGCGCGTGGTGGCCGCCACGCACCGCGACCTCGCCGCGCGCGTGCGCGAGGGGAGCTTCCGCGAAGACCTCTACTACCGCCTGCGCGGCGCGACGCTCACGGTGCCGCCGCTGCGCGAGCGCGTGGGCGACATCCCCGCGATGGTGCGCGCGTTCTGGGCCGAGGTGTCGACGGGCCGCCGCGCGCGACCGCTCGCGCTCACCCCCGAGGCGCTGCGCGCGCTGGGCTCATACCCGTGGCCGGGCAACGTGCGCGAGCTCCGCAGCGAGGTCCACCGGTGGGCCGTGTTCTGCGACGAGCGCGTCGACGTCGACGACCTCGCGCCCGAGCTCCGCGCGGCCCCG
>CAISKJ010001654.1 GCA_903885885.1 uncultured delta proteobacterium | reverse complement strand
CGTCATTCGGAGCAGTAGAGCTCTAAATTGAGCGAGATGCATCCTCAAACGCCTGGAATTCAGCACGCTCGACGAAATGAGAGCAACGATGAGCGCTCCCGCGGGGGCGGGGCGCGCGGCAGCGGGGGTGGGGGCCCCGAGGGCTCTGCCAGAGTGTGCCGCGAGGGGGGCGCGCACGTCGGTGCTTGTGGTGGCCGCGGGCGTTGGGGTTGAATGAGATCATGCGAAACGCGACGCGCGGGGCCCTCGTCTCCCTGGTGCTCTCGGGGGTGGTGCGGGCCTCTGTGAGCGAGGCCCAGTTGTGCACGGGTGATCCGGCCTTCGAGCGCTGTCTCGATGCCATCGGCGGGCGTCCCATGGACGGCTCGCGCCCCCGCGATCCGACGCGCATCGTTGATGACATTTTTCGCACGAGCGACACGCCGCCGCGCTTCGCGCCGCAGCTCACCTTCGGGCGCATGATCGTCGAGCGCAGCGTGGTCAACAGCGCGGGCTGCACGGGCGGGGTGAGCTCGTCGGTGGTCGACCCGGCCCGCTTTCCGATGGCCGATCCGCGGCGCTACGAGGCCTACCAGTGCGTGCCCGGCGTGACCGCCGCGGAGGCTCCCCTCTACGGCGATGCGCTCGACTGGCGCTGGCTCCAGAACGTGCGCGTGCGCCCCGACGGGCTCAACGCCACCGATGGCGACGGCTGCGGCGGCGACCTCGCCGCGTGCGGGTACACCACGCCGTGGCGCAGCGCGTTCATCTTCGACCTGCAGGGGGCGGCCAACCGCGTGGCGGTGTTTCCCGTCACCGACCATGGGAGCACCACGGGGCCCCTGTGCTTCGAGGGCTTCGAATACTCGGTGTACCTCACCGACGACCCCACCTCGACGGGCTTCGTCGCCGACGGCGAGAACCCCGACCCCACCCGATGGAACCGCGCCGAGCTCGCGCGCGCCTTTCTCCGCGGCTGGACCAACAACTACCGCTCCACGGGCACCGCCGCCGACATGGCCGCCAACCCCCTCGAGATGGGGCGCGACATGGCCGGTCAGGAGGCCATTTCGGACTCCATCACCACGGTGTGGGCGCTCCCCTGCGGCGTGGAGTTTCGCTACGTGGCCATCGTGCCCGGCAACTACGGCAACCCCGACAGCCGCTGCACCTTTCACAGCGCCGAAGACGAGTTCGACGCCGTGGCGGGCCTCAACGAAGACAACACCGCGGTGTGCCGCGACGCCGACCGCGACGGCTTTCGCGCGGCCGCGTGCGGCGGCACCGACTGCGACGACGAAGACCCCGCGGTGAACCCCGGCGTCGTCGAGAACTGCGCCGCGACGCGCGACCTCAACTGCGACCGCGCGACCCCGCAGTGCCCCTCCAACACGGGCTGCGTGAACGGCCTCTGCGTGCCCCGCTGCGTCGAGGGCGCGTGCGACCGCGACTTTCGCTGCGTGAGCTCCGACGCGGGCGCCGGCGGCGAGTACTGCGTGCCCGAGGCCTGCGCGGGCATGACCTGCCCCGAGGGCCAGGTGTGCGGCGCCCGCGGCTGTCAGGACCCCTGCGCCGACGCGGTGTGCCCCGTGGGGCAGGTGTGCCGTCGGGGCGCGTGCGTCGACCTGTGCGAGGGCCTCCGGTGCCCCACGCGGCAGCACTGCGCGATGGGGCGCTGCGTGCCCAACTGCCCGTGCGTCCCCTGCGGTGCGGGCACCACCTGCAACGAGCGCACGGGGCGCTGCGACGCGGCCGGTTGCGGCGGCACCACGTGCCCCGCGGGGGCGCTCCTCGACTGCACGGGAACGGTTCCGCGCTGCGTGATGCCCTGCGAGGGCGTGCTGTGTCCGTTGGGCACGCGCTGCGAGGCGACCACCAACCGCTGCGTGGCCGACCGCTGCTTCGGCGTGGCGTGCCCCCTCGGGAGCATGTGCGTCGAGGGCCGCTGCGAGCGCACCGCGCAGCCCGACGCGGGCCCCCGCGACGTGGTGACCGCCACCGACGTGGCCGCCGTGACCGACGTGACCACGGTGACCGACGCCGGTCCCACCACGATGGACGCCGCCGTCGACAGCGGCCCCGAGCTCGTGGCGACGGAGCCGTCGGGCTGCGGCTGCCGCGCGTCGGGCGCGGGCGGCGCGGGGCGCGCGGGTGCG
>CAISKJ010001653.1 GCA_903885885.1 uncultured delta proteobacterium | reverse complement strand
TCGAGGGGCCGCGCGGTGGCGCTCAGCGCGACGCGCCGCGGGCGCGCGTGGCCCTGCGCGACGACGTGCGCGTCGAGCACCGCGAGCGTCGCGGCGAAGAGGGCGCCGCGCTTGCCCGCCGCGAGCTGGTGCACCTCGTCGAGCACCACGCACTCGACGCCCGCGAGCATCGCGCGCGTCTCCGTCGCGAGCATCACGCCGAGGGTCTCGGGCGTGGTGATGAGCACCTCGGGCGGCGCGCGACGCAAGCGGGCGCGGTGCTGCGTGCTGCTGTCGCCGGTGCGCGCGTCGACGCGGAGGCGGGCGTCGAGGCCCGACACCATCTCGCGCAGGCGCAGGGTGTGGCCGTCGACGAGGGCGCGCACCGGCGCCACGTACAGAATTCGCACACTGGCGGGCGCGCTCGACGGCGCTGTGAGGCGCTCGTCGAGGGCCGCGAGCAGCGGGAGCATCACCGCCTCGGTCTTGCCGCTGCCCGTCGGCGCGGTGACGAGGAGCGCGCCCGGCGCGCCGAGCGCGTCGAAGACTGCGCGTTGGATCAGCGTCGGCGTCATCGCGCGGGCGAGGAGCCAGCCGAGGGCGCGGGTCACCGATCGCGCGTGGCCCGCGTCACTCCGTCGCACTAGCCCCTTGCGCTGCCCTGCGAGGGGTTCAGAATGCGAGGCGTCCACGGAACGTCGAGCCATGATGGGGCTGACGTGTGTAACATCCTCTCTGCGACAGATGAACAGCACCCGGCGAGCGGCTCATGCTGTCACTCAACGGTGCCGTTGAATGAGCCCAACGGAACAAGTGAAAAGTGATCGAGGGGATTATGGCGATGCCCGGCGTTCATGGTAGTGTCGCGCCCGTGGAGGTGGTTCTCCGCAAGCTCGGTCCCAAGCCAGGGCGCCCGGTCATCGGGAGACTCGTTCGCGCCCCGCGTCGCGGGGCTGTGGTCGTTATCGAGTTCCCCGACGGCCTGCACGAGTACGTGACCACCCCGGTGCGCCGCATTCTTCGCGTGGCCGGTCAAGAGGTCTACTACCTCCAAACCACCAACAGCCGTTATCGCCTCGAGGTTCGCCGCTCGGCCCCGTCGAGCTCCGAGTCTTCGCAAGCGCGCTGAGCGCTGTCTCCTCCCCGCCGACGCACTCCCCCCGCAGATCGTCTCAACGCCTCGCCGAGAGCGCCTCGCCCAGACGGGCGACGAGCCCCGTGCATAGCGTCGTCATCCACGCGACGCCGTCGGGCCGCGGGTCGCCCGTGCTCTCGTCCATGTAGAGCGCGCGGTTCAATTCGATTTGAATGGCGTGAAAGCCCTCGCGGGGCCTTCCCCAGCGCACCGTCGTGGCGCCGCCGCGGTACGGATCATCGTGGCGCACGCTGAGCCCCGCCGCGCGAAAGTAGAGGTCGACGACGTCGATGAGCGCCCGGTCGGCGGTGCTGAAGCCGCGCGTGCCCGGCACCACGTCGGCGCGCCGCACGCGCTTGTCGCCGCGCGCCGCACGCGCCGTCGACGGCATCGAGTGGGCCGCCACCAGGAGCACGTGCGCGTGGCGCGCGCGCAGCGCAGCGAGCTCATCCGCGAGGCACTGGTGATAGGGCCGGTAGTATCGCGCGAGGCGCGCCTCGAACTCCTCGCGCGCGAGGGGCGAGCGG
>CAISKJ010001652.1 GCA_903885885.1 uncultured delta proteobacterium | reverse complement strand
TGACCACCACGGCGTCGTAGCGCCCGGTGGTGGAGCCGTCGCCGAGCTGGCCCTGCGTGTTGTTGCCCCAGCAGCGCACGGCGCCGTCGGCCTGCGCCGCGCACAGATGAAACAGCCCGCGCCCGAGCGCCGTCGCGGGCGTGAGGTTGCGCACCGCCGACCCGATGAACTCATGCGAGGACATGTCGGTGTACCCGAGGCCCAGCGTGCCCCCCGCGTTGGAGCCCCAGCAGCGCACGGTGCGGTCGGCCAGGAACCCGCACGTCGTGGTTTGCGCGAGCGCGAGCGCCGTGGCGCCCATGAGCGTCGCCGCCCCCGCGGGGCCGCGCACCGTCACCGGCGTGGAACGCGTGACGAGCGTGCCGTCGCCGAGCTGGCCGCGGTCGTTGAAGCCCCAGCAGCGCGCCGTTCCGTCGGAGAGGCGCGCGCAGGTCGAGAAGGCGCCGGCCGCGAGGTCGATCGCGCCCGCGAGGCCCGCCACGGCCACGGGGCGAAAGCGCCACTGCTCGGCGCTGCCGTCGCCGAGCACGTACGAGGGGTTGCTGCCGAAGCAGCGCGCGGTGCCGTCGTCGAGGCGCACGCAGGTGTGCACGTCGGCCGCCACCACCTGGGCCACACCCGCGAGCCCCGGCACGGCCTCGGGCACGCGGCGACCGCCCGCGGCCGCGTCGTCGCCGAGCGCGCCGGCGCCGTCGTTGCCCCAGCAGCGCACGGTTCCGTCGGTGCGGAGCGCGCACGCGAAGGTGGCGCCGGTCACCACCTGCGTGACGCCCGTCACGCCCGCCACGAGGGTGGGCGCGCGGCTGCCCGACACGGTGTCGTCGCCCATCTGGCCCGAGGTGTTCTGCCCCCAGCAGCGCACGGCGCCGTCGCCCGTCGCCGCCGCGCACGAGAAGAACCCGCCCGCCGCGAGGCTCGCGCTCGCGGGCACCATCGCGTCGGCGCCGGGCATCGGTCGCGCCGCGCCGGCGGCCGCGTCGCCGAGCTCGCTCACGCCGTTGTCGCCCCAGCAGCGCACGCGCCCGTCGGAGAGCCGCGCGCAGGTGTGCGACGTGCCCGCGCGCAGCTCCACCGCGTTGGTGAGGCCCACCACGGGCGTAAAGGTCGCGATCGATCCCCCGGTGGTGCCGATGCCCAGCTGACCGAAGGGGTTCGAGCCCGCGCAGCGCGCCGTTCCGTCGACGAGGAGCACGCAGATGTGATTGGTCGACAGCTCGACGGAGCGCACCGGGGGAAGGCCGGGCACACGCATCGGGGCGTTGTGGATGCCGCCCGCGGCGCCCCATCCCTGCTGTCCGCTCACGTTGTTGCCCCAGCACCAGAGGGCCCCGTCGGCGGTCACCGCGCAGGTGGTGTTGCCGCCCGCGGCGACGTCGGCCACGGCCGTGATGCCCGCCACCGCGACGGGCGTGGTGCGCATCGCGTCGTACACGCCGAGCCCGAGCTGCCCCGACGCGTTGCGGCCCCAGCAGCGCAGCGTGCCGTCGGTGAGGCGCGCGCACGTGTGGTATCCGCCGGCCGCGACCTGCGCGACGCCCGCGAGGCCCGGCACCGCGGTGGGCCGCGGCGCGTAGGTGAGCGCGCCCGATCGCCCGTCACCGATCTGCCCGTCGCTGTCGTTGCCCCAGCAGCGCACGGCGCCGTCGACGAGGCGCGCGCACACGTGCTCGTCGCCCGCCGCGAGCTCCGCGACGCGCACGCAGACGCCGCCGCTGCAGGCCCCCGCGCAGGCGCGCCCGCAACCGCCGCAGTGCTCGCCGCTCGTGCGCGTGTCGACGCAGCGCGACGGGCTCCCGCAGCGCGTCTCGGTCGCGAGGCAGGTCACAACGACGGGGACATCGACGGCCGCATCGACCGCGACGTCGGGCGCGACGTCGGGCGCGGCATCGGGGGCTGCGTCGATCACGTCGGGGCGATCGACCGCGACGTCGACCGCATCGGGCCGATCGAGCGCGGCATCGACGACGTCGGGCGCGGCGGGCACGTCGACGACATCGGGCGCGTCCATCACGACGGGCACATCCATCGCGACGGGAACGTCCATCATGACGGGCGCATCGGGCACATCGAGGACGCTCGTCCCATCCGGCGCGTCGACGACATCGACGACATCGATCACGTCGGGCGCGCTCTGGTCTCGCGTCACCATGTCGGGCGCGGGCCCATCGACGGCAACGCGATCGTCGGCCGTATCGAGCGCGATGGGCGCGTCGTCGAGCACGTTCTCGGCGACCACGTCGGCGGCCGCAGCGGCGTCGGCGACGGGCGCCTCGACCGCCGGGTCGGAGCATCCGGCGAGCGCGAGGAGCGACAGGGCGAGCACGGGAGGCGAGCGTCGGCGACGTGTCATCGGCAGGTGCGTCGCGTGTATCACCGCCGACACCGCTCCGCGAGCCGCGGATATCCCTAGTAAAGCGGCCCGAGCACGAGGCGCGGATCGGGGTAGATCGTGAGCGCGTGGGCGCGGTCTTCGTCGCGCACGGCGCCGGGGAGGTCGGCCACTTCAGGGCGCACGAGCGAGAGCTGAAAGTGCACGTGGGGGTTCCACCCGCCGTTCTCGTGGCGGTCGCCGAGCCACGCGATCACCTCGCCCTTCGCCACGCGCTGCCCCTCGAAGCGCCCCGCGACGGAGCGCGCCGACAGGTGCCCGTGCAGCGCCCACACGTCGCGCCCGTTGATCACGTGCGCGGTGACGAGCGTGTACCCGTAGTCGCCCTCCGCGGGGTTGTACCCGAAGCGGTGCACCGCCCCGTCGAAGAAGGCATACACCGGCTCGCCCACGGGCCCCGCGAGGTCGACGCCCACGTGCACGTCGCGCGCCCCCGCGAAGAGGGCGGTGGTGTACATCCCGCGGCGCTTCTCGTCGTAACGCCCTACGCCATAGGGGCTTTGAAGCATGCGCCGCGCGTCGTAGCCCCCCGTAAAGTCGTACACCTCGTAGCCCGCGGGGAGCTTGACCACCGGGTGAAACTCGCAGCCGCTCACGTCGAGTGTCATTGCGAGCACCGCCCCTAGCACACTCACCCCGCGAGGTGCGCGAAGAGCGCCCGCAGCGCCTGCTCCTGCGCCCGCGCCTTGCGGCTCTCGGCCACGAGGCCGCGGATGCACCCCGGCGGCACCGCCCGCACGAGCAGCACGCCGTTCGCGCTGCGGTACAGCGTGAGCCCCGCGGCGCGCAGGCGCCCGGTGTCGACCTCGAGCATCACGTCGACGCCCGCGCGCTTGCCCACCTTGCTGTCGGTGGCGCCCGCGAGGTGAACGTGCGTGCGCTCGCCCGGGAGCAGCCCCTCGCGCGCGATGGAGGCCAGCGCGTCGACGCCGGTGCCGTGCCACACGGGCTCGTCGCGCGGGTCGACCGCCCACGAATCTTCGAGCGCCTCGAGGGTCACGGGCATGTTCTTCAACGAGTGTCCCTGGCACGCGCGAATGCGCTCGCCGCGGACCTCGAGGCGCGACTTGTTGTTCTCGCGCACCACGGTGTCGAGGGTGGCGCGGTCGAGGTGCGCCGCGCGCAGCACGTCGTCGATGGCGGCCCAGCCGGCCGCGTCCATCGCGAGCTTCGCCTCGTGGGCGCCGTGGCGCAGGAGCGCCGAGAGCGCGTGGCTCGCGCGGGTGATCTTCTTGTCGTCCATGGGGTGTCTCGCGCGTCAGTCGCGCTCGTCGAGGAGGTACTTGTTCGAGATGGCCTTGAACGACATGCGGCCGTTGAGCGTGGCGCTGAACATGTCGTCGCGCGCGCGGATCACGATGCCCTCGCGCTGGTTCTTCGTGCCTTCGTAAAGCCCCTCGGCGAGCGCGAGGAGCGAGGCCTGGTCGTGCGCGAAGCGGTCGCCCTCTTCGACGGTGGGCACCGACGCGAGGCCGAGCTCGCGGGCCAGCGCGTGCGTGGCCGCGTGGTCGAGAAAGCGCCCGGTGGTGAGGTCGAAGGCGCTGAACACGAAGAGCTGCACCGTCTTGAGCCCGAGCAGGTTCTTCTGAATGCTGGGCCCGCAGAGCTCGCCCTGAATGGCGTAGCGCCCGCCGAGCGCGCGGAGCTTCGCCTCGAGGCCGTCGCGCTTCGCCACGCCCCAGTACACGTTGTCTCCCTCGGCCATCGACCAGTTGCGACCGCACGCGTGCAACGTGTCGTCGTAGGGGTCGATGAGGTACGTGGCGCTCGTGCCGTCACACTTGAGCGTGATCACGTAGGGGTGGCCGCGGAGCTCGTCGAGCACGGCGGGCACCGACTGCACGCGCATCTCGTCGGTCTTGGGCACGCGCGACGGAAAGGGCCCGCGCAGCTCGCCCGCCTTGTGTGGCATCGGGGGCTCGTACTTGCCGACGCCGAGGCGCTCCGTGAGGTCGTCGCCGTCGCTCACGGCACCCTCCACGCCCGCCTCCGCGAGCGTGAGAAAGAGCCCTTGCGACAGGCACTTTCGGAGCGTCATGGTGCGAATGCGATACGACGCGGGGCGCGTGCCCTCGGCGGGCGCGGCGGCTTTGGGCGTCCAGAGAAAGCGATACGCGGGCAGGTCCGGCGGCACCGCGTCGATCTCGAAGAACACCCCGCGGTCGCCGACCGCGAAGGCGCCCTTCTTCACCACACACTGCCAACCGTTGATTCGAACGGCCTCGATGGCGTCGGCCCCCACAATGGGCACAACCTCGAGGACCCGCTGCACCGATGCGAGCTTGCGGATCATGAAGTCCCTCCAGGAAAAGGAGGCGAAGCTGTAGCAGACGGCGCGCGGCGCGCCAGCGCGCGGTGACTCAGGGCGCGGGCTTGGGGTGCGCCTCGAGCCAGTCGTACACGGCCGTGGCCCAGGCGGACGAGAACGCAGGAACGTGCCCCACGCCGTCCATGGTCCAGAGCTCGGCGGCGCCGCCCATGCAGCCCGCGTGGCGGCCGCTGTGGGTCTCTTCGCCCGCGACGTCGGTCACGAAATCGAAGCGCATGCCCGTCTCGGCGAAGTCGCCGCAGCGGTTCAGGCGCGCCCACGAGGCCACCGAGTCGCGCGCCGACGGATACTGCGCGGCCGCGCCGCCGGCGGTGCTGCCGCCGTCGAAGCGAATGGTGGGGTCCGTGGTGCCGTGCATCTGGAGCACCGACACGGGCTCGGCGGGGACGCAGCGCGCGGGGTCGTTCCACTGGCTGCCCGCGAGGGCGGCGATGGCGGCGATGCGCGGGGCGCGGTCGCAGGCCATGCGGTGCGACATGAACGCGCCGTTGGAGTGCCCCACGAGGTACACGCGCCGCGGGTCGACGCGGTAGCGCGCGGCCATGTCGTCGATGACCGCGGTGAGGTACGCCACGTCGTCGACGCGCGTGCCGCCGAAGTCGCAGCAGGCGTTGGTGGCGTTCCAGAAGCGCTGGCGGTTGCGGTCGATGGTGCCGTCGGGGTACGCGAGGAGGAAGCCGCGCGACTCGTAGAGGGTGTTGAACCCGAAGTAGGCGGCCTGCACGAGCCCCGAGGCGCTGTAGCCGTGGAGCAGCACCACGAGGGGCAGCGCGCGCGTGCCGTCGTAGCTCGACGGGACGCGGCTCTGGTACGGCCGCGCGCGAATGAGCGCCGCGGTGGCCTCGGGCACGTCGGGCTCGACGACGGGCGCGGCGTCGACGGCGGGCGCGATGTCGACCGGCGCGTCGGCGGCGTCGCGCGAAACGTCTGCGTCGCCCGCGTCGGCCGTGGAGGCGGGCGCGGGGTCGGAGCAGGCGGCGAGGAGCGAGAGCGAGAGGCACAGGGCGCGGAGCTTCATCGCGCGCGAAGGTATCACCGTTGACCGTGCGGGGTCTTCCCGGGCAGTGTTCGCACCCCTACAGCCACGCAGTCTCACGGAGAACGGTTGTCATGACGCAAGGTCTCACGCAGCTCTCGAGCGACGAACGGATGTTCTACGACCAGGTGGTGCGCTTCGCCCGCGATCGGGTGGGGCCCCACGTGTCGCACATGGACGAGAAGGGCGCGCTCGAGAAGTCGCTCCTGCCCGAGCTCTTCGAGCTGGGCGTGATGGGCGTCGAGGTGCCGCCGGAGTACGGCGGGCCCGGGGCGTCGTTCTTCACCGCGGCGCTCGCCGTGGAGGCGCTGGCCACCGTCGACCCGAGCGTGTCGGTGCTCGTCGACGTGCAGAACACCCTCGTCGCCAACGCCCTTCTGCGATGGGCCAACCACGACCAGAAGACCCGCTACTGCGGCAAGCTCACGAGCGAGTGGGTGGGCTCCTACGCGCTCTCCGAGCCCGCGTCGGGCAGCGACGCCTTCGCGCTCCAGTCGCGCGCCGTGAAGACGGGCGACCGCTACGTGCTCAACGGCCGCAAGCTGTGGATCACCAACGCCAACGAGTCGAACCTCTTCATCGTGTTCGCCAACGTAGACCCCTCCAAGGGCTACAAGGGCATCACGGCCTTTCTCGTCGAGCGCGACTTCAAGGGCTTCTCGGTGGGCAAGAAAGAAGACAAGCTCGGCATCCGCGCGTCGAGCACCTGCGAGCTCATCCTCGAAGACTGCGAGGTGCCCGAAGAGAACGTGCTGGGCGAGGTGGGCAAGGGCTACAAGATCGCCATCGAGACGCTCAACGAGGGGCGCATCGGCATCGGCGCCCAGATGCTCGGCACCGCGCAGGGCGCCTTCGATTACGCCATGCGCTACATGAACGAGCGCAAGCAGTTCGGGCAGACCATCGCCAGCTTTCAGGGCATGCAGTTTCAGTACGCCCGCTGCGCCATGGAGATCGAGGCCGCGCGGCTCATGGTCTACAACGCCGCGCGCTTGAAAGACGCCGGGCAGCCCTTCATCAAAGAGGCCGCGATGGCCAAGCTCTACGCCTCCGAGGTGGCCGAGCGCGTGGCCTCGCAGTGCGTCGAGTTCGTGGGCGGCGTCGGCTTCACGCGCGACTATCCGCTCGAGAAGTTCTTCCGCGACTCGAAGATCGGCAAGATCTACGAGGGCACGTCGAACATGCAGCTGCAGACCATCGCCAAGCTCCTCCAGTCGCAGTACGGCGGCTGAGCCTCCAGACCTAGAACGCCCAGAGACGCTCCTCCCAGCGGTCTCCCATGAACACGAAGGTCCGCGCGCGCTCTTCGAAGAGCACCGTGGCGGTGACCGTCCGCGCGCCGCGGTGGATCACCTCCGACGCGTCGGTGACCGCGCCCACCCCGTAGGTCGGGTGCGCCACCGGCGTGTTGCCGCCGCGCGTGTTCGGCGAGAGCGCGTCGAGCGCGATGGGCTCGGCCTTCGCAGACTTCACCTTGCGGCTCCACGCGCTTCTCCGCGCGGCGGCGAGCTTCTGCGCGTGCTTGTCGAAGCCCACCCGCTTCTCGCGCCGCAGGGCGGCGAGGTCGAACTCCCACACGTCGCGCTCGTGGGCCACGAGCACCGCGTCGCGCGACGGGACCCACGCCACCTTCGGCATGAACAAGCGCATCCGGGGCGCGAGGCGCATCGGGCTCAGGTCGACCTCGACCACCTCGCGCTCGCGCGTAAACACCACGTAGAGCGTCTCTTCGCCGATGAGAAGCCACACGCCGTCGGGGCCCGCCACCGCCGCGGTGGTGCGCGCGACGCCCGGCGCCGCGAGCTCGTACGCGCCCTCGCGGTCGATGGCGAGGAGGCGGTCGCTCACCACCGTGAGCGCGCGCCCGCGGTCGTCGAAGCCGGGCACGCGGCCCTCGCGCAGCGGCTCCCACGCGGCGAAGAGGTGGTCGAGCGCGAGGGGCGTCACCGTGGCGCCCGACACGCGGTAGAGGCGCTCGAACCAGATGAGCAGCGCGTCGCCGTCGGGGAGCGCGAAGGCGTCGACGCGGTCCATGCGGTCGGGCATGAGGTACTGCTTGCCCGCGTGCGTGACGGGCGTCGGCAGGTCGGGCGGCGCGAGGTCGAGGGGCGTGAGCTCGCCGTCGCCCCACCACGCGGGGCGGAGGCCGTTCGCGCGGAGCGTGCCGCCGGGCGTGACCAGCACGCGGTCGCCGAGGGCGAAGACCGACTGGGGCTCGCGCCACGGGGCCCCGAGCGCGAGGGCCTTCACCGCGCCCGACGCGAGGTCGAGCTCGTAGAGCTTGTAGGGGTTGGGGTGACCGTAACGCGCGACGGCGAGCACCCGCCCCGAGGCGGTGCGCGCCATGCTCGACGCGAAGAGGCCAGGGACGGACCGCGCGGCGAGCGGCCACGCGCGCAGGTCGAGCACGTGGGTGACGTCGGGCGAGGTCGCGGTGAGCACGAGGTGATCGCCCCCGACGAGGGCCATCTCGGCGCTCGCGGGGAGCTTCGCGGTGCGCGCGGGGGTGAGCGTCATGGCGGGCGAAGGTAGCGTATGGGGCGGTGGGCGTTTCAAGGGGTGTGACGCGAGGGGTTTCGACGGGCGCGCAGTCAACGTAGAGTCCCCGCCGTCATGAGCGACCTCTTCAATCCGACGCCCGAACACCTCGCGCTCCGCCAGACCCTCCGCCGCTTCGCCGAGACGGAGGTCGAGGCGCAGGCCGCCGCGCACGACCGCGACGAGGCCTTCAACCTCCCGCTCTTTCGCAAGCTCGGCGAGCTCGGCGTGCTCGGGCTCACGGTGCCCGAAACCTGGGGCGGCTCGGGCATGGACGCCGCCGCGGTGGCCGTCGTGCACGAGGAGCTCTCCGCCGTCGACCCGGGCTTCACGCTCGCGTACCTCGCCCACGCGCTCCTCTTCGCCAACAACCTCGCGGTGAACGGCAACGACGCGCAGCGCGCGAAGTACCTCCCCGACGCGTGCAGCGGCGCGCGCGTGGGGGGCATGTGCATGAGCGAGCCCGGCGCGGGCACCGACGTGCTCGGCATGCGCACCACCGCCGTGCGCCGCGGCGACAGCTACGTGCTCAACGGCACCAAGATCTGGATCACCAACGGCGCCGTGAGCGACACCGAGCTCGGCGACGTCTTCCTCGTGTACGCCCGCGTCGAGGGCGCGCCGCGCAGCAAGCTCTCGATGTTCATCGTCGAGAAGGGCACGAAGGGCTTCAGCCTCGGGCAGAAGATCAAAGACAAGCTGGGCATGCGCGCGTCGAGCACCGCCGAGCTCGTCTTCGAAGACTGCGAGGTGCCCGTCGAGAACCGCGTGGGCGAAGAGGGCGACGCGACCCTTCACATGATGCGCAACCTCGAGGTCGAGCGCATGGGCCTCGCGGCGATGTCGCTCGGCATCGCGCGCCGCTGCATCGAAGAGATGAACCGCTACGCCTCGGAGCGAAAGTCCTTCGGCCAGCCGCTGCGCGACTTCGGGCAGATTCAGCGGCACATCGCCGAGTCGTACGCGGAGTACATGGCCGGCCGCGCCTACACCTATTGGGCGGCCTCGCAGCTCGAGCTGCTGCGCCCCGGGCACCGCCTCGACTCCGACGGCGTGAAGCTCTACTGCGCCACCATGGCGAAGAACGTGGCCGACCGCGCCATTCAGGTGCTGGGCGGCTACGGCTACGTGGGCGAGTACCGCGTCGAGCGCCTGTGGCGCGACGCCAAGCTCCTCGAGATTGGCGGCGGCACCCTCGAGGCGCACCAGAAGAACATGACCCGCGAGCTGCGCGGCACCGACAAGCTGCCCTGAGCGAGAGACCCTTTCCAATGGCCCGCAAGCGCTACTGGCTCGTGAAGAGCGAGCCCTTCAAATACCCCTGGTCGAAGCTGGTGACCGACGGTCGCACGCACTGGGACGGCGTGCGCAACTACGAGGCGCGCAACAACCTCCGCGCCATGGCCGTCGGCGACCTGTGCCTCTTCTATCACTCCAACGAGGGCAAAGAGATCGTCGGCGTGGCCCGCGTGGCGCGCGCGGCGTACCCCGACCCCACGAGCGACGAAGACTGGTCGTGCGTCGACGTCGAGCCCGTGGTGGCCCTCGCGAAGCCCGTGTCGCTCGACGCCGTGCGCGGCCGCAAATCGCTCGCCGCCATGCAGATGCTCACGCGCAACCGGCTCTCGGTCACCGCCGTCACCGCGGCCGAGATGAAGACCATCCTCGCCATGGGCGAGACCACCCTCCCGTAGGCCCGCTCAGGCCGCGCGCTTCTTCTTCGCCGCGGGGCGCTTCTTCGCGGGCGCCACGCACGCGGGCATCGGCCGCGCGAAGGCCGCGTCGTCGCGCGCCCACGCCACCGTCGCGTCGATGAACGCGCGCACCGCCGGGGGCACGAACTCGCGGTCGGCGTACACCACCGACACGCGCACCTCGGCGCCCAGGCGCTCGGCCAGTATGGGCACCAGCGCGCCCGTCGTGAGGTCGTCGTGCACGAGGTTCACCGGCAAGAGGGCGATGCCCCGATGCGCCAGCGCCGCCGCGCGCAGCACGGTGAGCTCGTTGGTGGCCAGCGCGGCCTCGATGCGCACGCGGCCGCCGCGCGCGAGGGGCCAGTGCGTGACGGGGTGCTCGCCCCGCGCGAAGCCCGCGAGGCAGGCGTGCCCCGCGAGGTCGGTGACCCGCTTCGGCGCGCCCCGCGCGGTGAGGTACTGCGGCGACGCGACGGCCACCACGCGCGTGCGCACGAGGGTGCGCGCCACGAGGCCCGGCTCGAGCTCCGGCGAGGCGCGACTGGCCACGTCGTAGCCGCCCGCCACGAGGTCGACGTAGCGCGACGTGCAGTCGACCTCGACGCGCACCTCGGGGTAGCGCGCCATGAAGGCGCCGATCATGGCGCCGAAGCCGGTGTTCACCAGGGGGGGCGCCGACACGCGCAGGAGGCCCCGCACGGCGTCGTCGCTGCGGCGCACCGAGGCCTCGGCGTCGCGCACCGCGGCGAGCACCACGCGGGCCCGCACGTAGAGGGCCTCGCCCGCGTCGGTGAGCGTCATCGTGCGCGTGGTGCGACGCAGGAGGCGCACGCCGAGCTTCTGCTCGAGGCGCGCGAGGCGCCGGCCCACGGTAGG
>CAISKJ010001651.1 GCA_903885885.1 uncultured delta proteobacterium | reverse complement strand
CGCCAAAGCCCGGGTTTTTTTCGTTCACTCCGAGATCGGGCTCCCGCTCGCGGCCGGCGCCGTGCCCTCGGGGCCGCCCACCGCGCCGACCCCGCGTTGCACGGGCTGCGTGCTCGTGAGCGGCTCCGTCGAGGCCGCCGCCCTCAACGGCCCGCGCCGCGGGCTGCGCGGCGCCACCGTCACCCTGCGCACCACCATCCCCATGACGGGCAGCGCCCTCGGCGACGGCGCGCGCGCGTGGTTCGAAGACCGCGTGCAGACCGACGCCGACGGCACCTTCTCGACCTGGCTCGTGCCCGGCACCTACCAGGTGGTCATCGAGCCCGCCGACGAGGCCTTCGCCAACTCGGTGCAGTCGTACCTGGTGGGCACCGACACCCGCATGCAGTCGGGCCAGGTGTTCGTGGTGCCGCCGCGCCACGCCATCGCGGGCCGCGTGCTCACCGTCAACGGCGAGCCCCTGCGCAACGCGCGCGTCCAGGCCGTTCCCGTTCACGCGGCGTACACCGCGCACCCGTGCCTCACCGAGCTCACCATGCGCGCGGTGGCCGCCTCGGCCAACCCCGACGACGACACCACCGCCGCCGACGGGTCGTACCACCTCGAGCTCGACCCGGGGCTCTACCGCCTCGTCGTCGAGCCTCCCACGGGCGCGGGCTTCGCCACCACCCTCGCGCAGACGCTCTGCGTGCAGAGCAACATCAGCGCGGTCGACGTGGTGATGGACTTCCCCGTCGAGGTGCACGGCGTCGTGCGCGACCCCCAGGGCGTCGCGGCACCCGGGGCCCGCGTCGAGGCCGTGGTGCGCGTGCGCGAGCCCGGCGCCCAGGGCGTGAGCCTGCGCGTGGCGCGCACCTCCGCGGGCGCGGGGGGCGCGTGGTCCCTGTTGCTCCCCGCGGACACTGCCACGAGCCGCTGACATGGGCGTACGCTCGGCCCCATGGCACACGCACACGGCAAGCTCGCGGCCCCCTTCGCCGACGTCCACGTAGAGAACGGCACCGTACGCGTCACGCTCCTGCACGACCCCGCGGTCGACGGCGTCGACATGGCCATCTACGTCGACGGCTCGGCGAGCATGGCCGAGGAGTTCGAGTACCGCGACGACCTCCCCGCGCACGACGACCACGACGACCACGCGCCCCCGCCCGCGATGCGCGGCGCCGCGACGATCGACGCGGCCGCCCCCGCGAAGACCGCGCCGAAGAAGGGCTGGCTCGCGAGGCTCTTCGGGTGGTTCGCGGGCGACCACGACGCGCACGATGGCAAAGACGATAATCACGTCGAAGGTAATGACGATGATCATGGTCGCGTCGCCGCGGTGCGCACCCCCGGCGAGCGCACCAACATGGTCGAGCCGCAGGTGCGGCGCATGCTCCAGTACCTCGCCACGAAGGATCGCAACGGCACGCTCCGCCTCGCCTACTGGGCCTGCGGGTACACCGGCGCCGACATCGAGGTGGTGGGCGAGCTCTCGGGCCTCGACGCCGCGACGCTCGCGGTGCCCGGCCCCAAGAACCCGGGCAGCGGCACGCGCCTCGTGCCCGCCCTCAACGACTTCGTGCGGTACATGGAGATCGCCGCGCAGCACGGGGCGAAGCGCGGCTGCGGGGTGTTCGTCACCGACGGGCAGATCAACGATCAGGGCGGCGTGCTGAAGATCTCGCGGCAGATCGCGGCGCGCATCGCGGAGGGCTCGCTCCCGCCCCTTCACCTCGTGCTCGTGGGCGTCGGCGAGCAGGTGAGCGAGCGGCAGATGGAGGAGATCTCACACCTCGAGGTGCCCGGCGCCGAGCACCTGTGGTGCCACCGCGTCGCCGAAGAGATGCACGAGATGGCCGAGCTCGTGTCGGGCCTCGTCGACAGCACCATGACCGTCGCCGCGGGCGGCGCCGTGTACGACGCGAAGGGCAAGCTCGTGAAGCGCTACGACAAGCGCCTCCCCGCGGTGCTCGAGTTCGCGCTCCCGGCGGGGCACACGCGCTTCTCGCTCGAGGTCGACGGGCGCCGCTACGCGCAAGACCTCCCCGACGACGACGACCACTGACCCGCCGCGCTACTCGCGCTCGGCGGCCTGCTCGAGGAGCAACACGCCGAGCGCGACGCACACGGCCCGCAGCGGGTCCATCGGGCCCGCGATGCCCACCGCGCCGAAGCCCGCGAGGAGCACGCACACCCACCCGAGGCCGCGGCGAACGCCCCCGCCGCGGTCGAGCGACTGCGTGGCGAGCGAGAGGCTCACCGCGGTGATGAGCCCCGTGAAGAGCAGCGTGTACGCCATGAGCGCCGCGCGCGACGGGTGCCCCGCGCCGCCCACGCCCGCGAGGTCGAAGCGCGCGCCGAAGGAGGCCCGCGCCACCATCTCGGTCGTGCGCGGGAGCCGCGCGGGCAGCGTGAGGAGCACCGCCGTGAAGGCCGCGGGCATCGCCACGAAGGCCATCGCGCGCAGCGGCCCGAGGTGCGCGAGCGCCCTGCGCAGCGCCCACACGACCGCGAGGGCGACGCCCACGAAGGCCGAGGCCTCGCTCACGCGGCCGAGCGCGTCGGCCACGCGGGGGAGCGAGCTCCCGGGGCGCGAGGCGTACGACGCGATGGGGCCGAAGAGCTCGACGGTCTCGCCCACCACGAGGAGCATGAGGGTGACGGCCGCGACGCGGTTCTTGTGCGCGAGGGCCGCCGCGACGCCGCGCACGCCCGCCACGAGCACGAGCGCCGCGACGCCGCCCAGCGAGGCCCACTGAAGCGTCTGCGACACCGTCGACGAGAACATGGCCACGACGGCGAGCGCCGCGACGGGCGCGATGGCCAGCGAGCGGGCGACCAGCGAGACGAAGGCCCCCCGCGCGCCCGAGGCGAACCACGCGAGGCGCGCGATGGCCACGAGCGCCAGCACGACGCCCGCGACGGTGGCGATGGTGCCGAGCTGGCCGAGCCAGGCGCGCTGCCCCGCGAGGCCGCCGAAGACGCGCGTGACGAAGAAGCCCGGCGCGAGGAACAGCACCGCGAAGCCCGCGGGAAAGAGGGGCCCCTCGGGGAGTGCGGCCTCGGCCTCGGTCGCGTCGCGGTGCGGAGATGCGGTCGTGGTCACAGGCTACAGGTCTCGCAGGGGAGCATACATCACCGTCAGCGCTCGAGGCTCCGTCGGTACCGACGAAACCATGTACGCACGACCTGGTCGACGTCGAGCCGAAGGAACTTGGCGTACTCGATCACGAAGCCCCGCGTGTACACCGACTGCGGCAGCGCGGCGAAGTCATCTTCTTCGAGGGCGCGCAGGTAGGGGAGCGAGATCTTGGTGCGGGCGGCGACGTCGCGGAGGTCTACGTTGCGGGCCTCGCGCACGGCCTTGAGCAGGGCCCCGGTGAACTCGGTGTCGGGCGTGAGGTCGGGCATGCGCGAGGGCGCGGCCGTCTCGGTCACGTCGGGCTCGTCGTCGAAGCGCGTGGCCAGCGAGAACACCCCGACGGGCGCGATGGAGAGGTCGTAGGGGCGACGCCGCGAGGGGTCGAGCAGCACGTCGCGCGCCTCTTCGACGCGGGCCACGATCGACGACACCTCCTCGTCGGTCATGAGGCCCGAGAGGCACACGCTCTCGGTGGCGTACACCTCGCGCGTCTTGCGGTAGGCGCGGCGGATCTCTTCGTCGCTCGCGCCGCGGTCGATGGCGAGGAGGTCGTAGTGCGTGGGCGCCGCCGGGGCCTCGACGGGCTCGGGGGCGGGCGAGCTCGTGGCCCCGCGACCCACGTCGAGCGACAGGAGCCTCCGCGCCACGCGCTCGAGGTTGCGGCTCGCCTTGGCCGACGGCGCGTCCACCAGCAGCGGGCGCTTGCGGCGCGCGGCGAGAAAGGCAGCATCGTCGTACTCGACGTGCCCCATGAACTCGAGCACCGGCCCCATGCGGCGCAATCCCACCCGCACGATGGCCTCGCCGAGCTCGAGGTCGGCGCGCGAGCGCGACTGGTTGACGATGAGCCGCACGCGCAGGCGCGAGAGCTCGCCCCACGCGGCCGCGGCGGCCTCTTGCGAGCGCGCGGCGATGGCGTTGGCGAGGTCGACGGGGGCGGGCGGGCCCGCGTGGGCGCGCACCAGGGCGGCGAGCGCGTCGGGGGCCCCGGGGTCGTCGAGGGTGCGCAATCGCTCGGAGAGCCGGCGGGCGTAGAGGTGTCGCACGAGGCGCCACACGGCCTCGACGGCCACGGGCTCGGGCGTGGTCACGGTGACCACGGTGTCGCTCTCGAGCATCGCGTCGAGGGTGCGCGTACGCACCCCGGAGCCCATGTCGAGCAGGGCGAAGTCGGCCCCGCTCGCGCGCACCAGCTCGCGCGGGTGACGCAGCGGAAGCTCGGGGAACGGACCGTCTTCGCGCGTGGCCTCGAGCACCCGCACGTTGGGCACCACCGTCTCGCGGCCCCGCGGTTCGGGCGGCGACGGGGCCCACGGCGGGAGCGCGCCGCCCGAGCGAAACGCGCCGAAGTGCGAGGCCACGCAGGGGCCCTGCGGGTGCGCGTCGACGTACAGCACGCGCTTGCCGAGCTGCGCCAGAAAGATGGCCATGCCCGTGGCGATGAGCGTGCTCCCGGCGCCGCCCTTGGAGCCGCCGAAGGTGATGACGCGTGTGTTCGTGACGGGGTCGGCCATTGCGCGAGAGGGTGGGCGGTATACCACAGCGCACGCCGTTGTTGACTTCGTGCCGCGTCGGCGGTGCCATCGCGCGCTGAGGGTACGCATGCACGCTCGATGGGTTGTCGCGCTCGCGCTCGCGGGCTGTAGCGCTGGGGAAGAGGTCTCGGTCATCGGTCCCGACGGGGCGGCGTCGCCCGATGCGGTGGTCGACGTGGTGCGCCCCCTCGACGTGGCGCCCTACGACGTCGCCCCGCTCGACGTTCCGCGGGGCGAAGACGTGGTGCCCGAGGCCGCCGTCGACACGGGGCCCGACGTGATCACCCGCGAGCAGTTCTGCATGGGCGCGGGGCCGCCGGTGGTGGTGGGCGACCGCGTCACCATGAGCACCCGCTGCGTGGGTCGCATCGCCGAGGCGGTGTTTCGCCACGCGATCTGCACGTGCTCCGACCTCGGGCTCGCGGGCTACCTGCAGACCGACTCCTTCGACTCGGGCGCCTCGATGATGGCCATGGGCGAGCACGGCGGCGCCGTGGGCATCAACGGCGGTCTCTCGCTCGTGGGCGTGATGCGCATCGGCGACGCGCTCACCATGTCGGGCACCGCGCCCCTGCGCCTCATCGGGGCCCACACGGTGCGCGGCGACCTCTCGCTGCAGGGCGACCTGCAGGTGGCGGGCACCCTCGACGTGGAGCGCAACGCGCGCATCCGGGGCAACCTGCTGGCGATCGGTCCGTTTCGCGTGCGCGGCGACCTCACCACGCAGCCCGGAACGCTCCCCCTCGGGGTGATCAACGTCGACGGCGCGCGGCGCTCGGCGACGGTCGACGTGGCGCCGCCGTGCGCGTGCCGCGACAGCGAGATCTTCGACGTGCGCGGCGCCGTCACCGACGCGAGCGCGCGCAACGACAACGCCGCGGCGGGCTTTCGCAGCGACACCTTCAACGCCGTGGTGGGCGAGGCGCGCGTCGAGCTGCCGTGCGGGCGCTTCTACGTCGACCGCATCGCCGGCCTCGGGGCCATCACCCTCTCGGTGCAGGGGCGCACGGCGCTCTTCGTGGGCGGCGACTTCGACCTCGGCGGCTACTTCAACGTAGAGCTCGGCCCCATGGGCGAGATCGACGTGTTCGTGGCGGGGTCGATCCTCGGGGCTGGCTACCTGCGCATGGGGCGCGTGGCGCGGCCCTCGAAGGTGCGCTTCTACATCGGCGGCGAGCGGGGCTTCACCCTCGCGGGCGTGGCGGGCTTTCAGGGCAACGTGTACGCGCCGCGCGCGCCCGTCACCATCGCGGGCTTCAACGAGATGCGCGGGTCGCTCTTCGCGGGGCGCGTGGCCACCGCTGGGGACCTCACCATTCACTACGACCGCTCGGTGCTGCGCGCGGGCGACGACTGCCCCGCCGAGCCTCCCCCCGCAGGCGGGTGTACGGGCTGCGGCGTGGGCGTGTGCCGCGCCACGCAGGCCTGCGTGAGCGGCGCGTGCGCGATGTGCCGGACCGACGCCGACTGCTGCGCGCCGTTCGTGTGCGAGACGCGCACGGGGCAGTGCCTGCCGCTGCCGCCGTGATGCGCGCGGGCGGTGGCGCATCCCCCGCGCAGTCCGCGCCGAGCCCTGTGAACGCCGCCTGACCCTCGCAGCTCGCTGCCCGGCAGCGATTCGAGGGGTCGGCGACCCCTTGTTTGGGCTCACCGGCAGCGATTCGAGGGGTCGATGACCCCTTGTGTGGGCTCACCGG
>CAISKJ010001650.1 GCA_903885885.1 uncultured delta proteobacterium | reverse complement strand
GGTCATCGGGGGCACCTCGCTCACGCTGAGAAGAATGCGAAACAGCGCGTCGCGGTCGTCGTCGCGCACGATGGCGTCGGGCGAGAGCGCCGCGCGGCGCGCCACGATCTCCGACACCACCAGCGCCTGCACACCGAGAAAGGGGAGCGCGACGAAGTACGGCCCGCTCGCGCGAAGCCGCGACGCGCTGGTGCTCCCGAAGCCGCCGGGCCCGCCGACGCCGGTGGTGAGGTACTCGGCCTCCGTGGCCGTGGTGCCCCCCGCGACGCCGTCGACCATCGCGAGGCCCGCGATCGTGCGGTAGCCGGGCGTGCCCGCGAAGTCCCACGCTGCGTAGGCCTCGACGATGCTCGCACCGAGCGAGTGCCCGAGGAGCACCACGTGGGTGCGCGACGAGGGCACGCGATCGACCACGGCCTTGAGGTCGTTCACGAGCGTGGCGAGGCCCCACTCGGACATGTACGAAATGGCCGGGTCGCCCGCGGCGCGATAGCCCGCGAAGCCCTGTCCGCCGAGCGTTACGTCGCGGCGGAGGTAGTAGCCCGCGGCCACCTCGGGGTCGCGCATCGCGTCGGCGGTGTTCATCCCGCGGAGGTCTTCGAGGAGGTTGCTGCGGCGGTCGAGCACCCACACCTCGACGGGCGTCATCGCGGCGCTCCCGCGCTTCACGAGCGAGCGCGCGATGGGATCAAACGAGCCCGCGCCGCCGAGGAATCCCGGCATCGCGACGATGACCGAGCGCACGGCCTCGGGCGCGGCGGCGTCGCTCCGATAGCGAATCACCTGCACGCGGTTGTACTCGGTGGGGGTCGCGGTGCGGGTGGTGGGGTTCGGGGCCGCCGCGGGCACATCAACGAGCATCACCTCGCGGCGCACGCCGGCCTCGGGCACCACGCTGCGCGGAGGCTCGGCGTAGGCCAGATCGCGCACCGGAGGCTTCGTGGGAACATCCGCGACGACATCGACCGCCGCCTCGGAGGAAGCGTCGGTCGATGCGTCGGCGGACGTCGCAGCGTCGGTCGTCGGAGAAGACTCGCCACAGGCGCCCAGGCAGAGCGACAAGGCGACGAAGGGAGCGAGGGCGCGGAGGTTCACCCGCGTTGGAGTACCTCAAAAGCGCCGCGGATGCGCGCCTCGCGTACGCCGAAGCGCTACGAGCCGGCGACCTCGGAGGGTGCCTCGGCGACGGGTGCCTCGGCGACCGGTGCCTCCGCGACGGGCGCGGCAGCTTCGACCACGGGAGCCTCGACGGCGGGGACTTCGACGGCCTCGACCGCGACCACGGGAGCCTCCACGGGCACCTCGGCCGGGGCGAGCGTGACGCCCGCCGTGCGGCCGCGCTCGGGCGCGAGGGGTCGCTCGTTCCACTGCGCGTCGCGCAGGGCCTCGAGGGCCGCGGGCACGTGCTCGGCGCGGATGTTCACCAGCGCGAAGCGGTCGCGCAGGTGAATGCGCCCGATGTCGCGCTTCGGAATCTTGAGCGCGTCGGCGATCATGCGAACGACGTCGCCGGGGCGGATGTTGTCGCGGCGCCCGACGGCGATGCGAATCTCGTCCATCCCCGCGTCTTCGCCGTCTTCGAAGTCGGTGATCACGTTCGCGGGCGCGTGGCGCACATCAACACGGCGGGGGCGCTCGGCCTCGACCCGCGGCGCGCGCTCGGGGCGCGAACCTTCGGGCGCAGCGATCTCGGGCTCGGGGCGCGGCGCGCGCTCGACGCGGGGCTCGTCGCGACGCGGACGCTCGACACGCAACTCG
>CAISKJ010001649.1 GCA_903885885.1 uncultured delta proteobacterium | reverse complement strand
CGCGACCCGAACAACTGCGGCGGCTGCGGCGTGGCGTGCCCGGCGCGCGCCGGCGCGAGCCGCGTGTGCGCCGACAGCGCGTGCAGCTACGTGTGCGCCGCGGGGCGCGCCGACTGCGACCTCGCCGCGGGCAACGGCTGCGAGGTGACCCTCGCCACCGACGTGACCCACTGCGGCCGCTGCGGCAACACGTGCCCGGCGCGCGCCAACGCGACGACGACCTGCGCCGCGGCCGCCTGCGGCTTCACGTGCGCGACGGGCTTCGCAGACTGCGACGGCGTCGCCGCCAACGGCTGCGAGACGAACCTCAACACCTCGTCGGCCAACTGCGGTCGCTGCGCCAACGCGTGCCCGAGCGCCGGCGTGTGCACCGCGGGCTCGTGCGGCCCGACCTGCAACGCGGGCGCGCCGCGCGTGCTCATCTACGGCCCGGCGGGCACCGTCGAGCAGCCGTACCTGCCCACCGGCTCGGTGGTCACCATCGCCAGCGACGCCATGTGGCGCTCGATGACCACCGCCAACTTCGCGTCGTACACCCTCATCGTGGTGGGCGACCTCAGCTGCTCGGGGCCCACCGTGGCGAACCTCCAGGCGCTCTACGACACGCGCGCCGTGTGGGGCCCCGCGGTGACGGGGCGCGTGGCGGTGACCACCAGCGACGCGGGCTGCCACCTCACGGCGGGCGCGACGACGTACCTCCGCACGACGCTCACGTGGCTCGCGCGCGGCCCGGGCACGGGCGCGTACTTCAGCGGTGACTGGGGCCGTCGCGGGTACGACTACCTCTCGCCCTTCGGCACCTTCGCGAGCGCGGCGCGCGACGGCGACGACGTGATCGTCACGATGGGGTCGCACGGCACCATGGCGGGCAGCACGAGCGCCACGCTCTCGAACTGGGGCTCGACCTACCACGCGTACATCTCGTCGGTGCCGGCGAGCTTCGCGGTGACGGCCACCAACGGCGCCGCGCAGGCCCAGTTCGTCGCGCGCGACGTCGTCTGCGTCCCCTGAGCGCCCGCGACGGCGACGGCGCCGTCGTGCGTTCGCGCTGGCAACGGTCGGAGGGTGGGCCCTATGGTCGCCCTCCACCATGCAGCGCGTCCTCGAAGACCTCGTAAACCTCCTCGCCCTCGAGCGCATCGACCGCGACCTCTTCCGCGGCACGAGTCAGAACCTCGGCTGGGGCGCCATCTTCGGCGGCCAGGTGCTCGGTCAGGCCCTCTCGGCCGCCACGCAGACCGTCACCGCCGACCGCCCCGTTCACTCGGTGCACGGGTACTTCATCCGCGCGGGCGAGCTCGATCGTCCTATTGTGTATCAGGTCGATCGTCTAAGAGACGGGCGGAGCTTCTCGACGCGCCGCGTGGTCGCGGTGCAGGAGGGCGAGGCGATCTTCAGCCTCGCGGCGTCGTTTCAGGTCGAGGAGTCGGGCTTCGAGCACAGCGACGCGATGCCCGACGTGCCCGCCCCCGAGGCGCTGCGCTCCGAGCGCGACCTCGCGCTGGCCTTCGCCGACAAGCTCCCCCTCGCGGTGCGCGCGATGGCCACCGCCGAGCGCCCCATCGAGATACGCCCCGTCGAGCTGCGCAACCCCCTCGCGCCGCGGGTGCACGCGCCCTCGCGGCGGCTGTGGTACCGCGTCATCGACCGCCTGCCCGACGACCCGGCGCTGCACCGCTACCTGCTCGCGTACGCGTCGGATTTCTCGTTCCTCGGCACCGCGCTCGACCCGCACGGGGTGAGCTGGCTCACGCCGAAGATGCAGGTCGCCAGCCTCGACCACGCCATGTGGTTTCACCGCCCCTTCCGCGTCGACGAGTGGCTCCTCTACGACGTCGAGAGCCCCAACGCCTCGGGCGGGCGCGGCCTCGTGCGCGGGCGCTTCTTCGACCGCGAGGGGCGCCTCGTGGCGAGCACGATTCAAGAGGGGCTCATTCGCAAGCGTTAGGGGGTGCCGCGGCTTCGTAGCGTGCGCTCGACCATGAGGTCGAACACCGCGAGGAGCGCGTCTTCGACGGCCGGCGACTCGAGCACGCCGAGCGCGCGCGCGATGGCCTCGAGCGTGGCGAGCCCCTCGGGCTTGGTCTCGCGCCGGAGCCGATAGCGCGTGGGCGCGCCCGCGGTGAGCTTCACGCGCAGCACGTCGCGCAGGGCCTCCTCGCGGTGGCCCATCTTCGACGCCTGACGCCAGCTCCCGTCGGGCACGATGAGCCTGTACGGCGGCGCGACGCGCGCGGTGAAGCCCTCGTCGAGCGCGACCGCGTCGTCGGTCGGATGGAGCAGCAGGGGAGCGCCCGTCGCGCCCGTGAGGTCGATGCGCGCGGGCTCGTCTTTGAGGCCGCGGAGCACCAGCGTGCTGTTGGAGAGACACTGGTGCGCGAGGCGCCCCGTGTTGGTGGGCATCTTCACCTCGCGGTGGTGCATCACGATCATCACCGACGTCGTCGTCGCGATCGTGGGACGCTCCGCGCAGAGGCACAGCGGCGCGCTCATGAGGCACTCGGGGCAGCGGTTCTTGGCGCGCTCGCGCTTTCCCATCGGCGGTGGTCTCCGTGCGCGTTCTAGGGTGCGCGTCGGCGCGCCGCGAGCGCGACGCCGAGGGTGATCGCGGCCGCGACGAGCCATCGCACCGAGAGCGCACCGCGCCGAGGCGCCTCGACCGGGCCGCGCGCCGCGACGACGATCCATCGCACGCCCGCTCCGCGCTGGCGAACGCGATCGACGACGGCGTCGACGAGCGCGGCGCGGCGCGGCGCGGCGCAGGTGCGAAGACGGCGAGGCTCCCAGCGACGACGGATCCCTCGGGCGCGGCGTCGGGGGGGTGCAGTTCGAGCACGGCCTCGGCCCCTGCGCAGCGGTAGGTGGCCACAACGCGCGCGCCCTCGACGCGGGCGCGGTCGAGGTTGCAGGGCCCGGGCAGCGCGTCGCGCCCGCCGAGCATGGCAGCGATGAGCGCCTCCTGCCCTGCGGGGAGCACACGCGACGGCGCGCGCGCGGTCTCACCGCGGCACGCGCGCGCGCAGAGGGCGGCGACGAGGTGACGCTTCACGGGTGATCCCAGCGCAGCAGGGCGACGCGCGCGCGGCCGTCGAGGGTGGGCATCTCGAGCGTGGGCGTCGGTGCGTCGACGATGCTTCGCGATGCCACGACGCGCCACGGGAGCGCCGCGAGCGCCTGCGCGCAGTGGGGGCGCATCGCACCGAAGGGCGTCGCGACGCGACGGGTGAGGTCGCTCCGCGCGCCGTCGGTGAGCTCGCCCGGTGCGAAGCGCGACAGGTCGAGGAAACACGCGCGATCGAGGAGGAGAAACACCCCGGCTCCGTGCTCCGAGGCGGCTGCGCCGATCGCGTCGGCGTCGACGGGGCGCCACGCGGGTCGCTGCACGGCGAGCCACGTGGGCGGCAGGTGCGGCACCGTCTCGACGGCGAGCGTCACCACCGCGCCCTCGCGGGGAGCGGCCGCGAGCGCGGCGCGAAAGAAGCGGTACTCCTGCGAGATCGGGTGCTCGAAGGCGTAGCCCCCGGGCCTGCGCGCCAGCGACGAGGCCGCCCTGCGCGAGCGCAACGAGCGCGGGCGCGAGCACGCCGAGCGCGAGGCGCGCGTCGCGGCGCGCGGCGCACCACGCGGCCACGAGGACGAGGGCGAGCACCATGCACCAACCCTCCCAGCGGGGGATGTAGGGCTCGAGCCAACCGACCCAGTGTGCGTCGCGCCCGGCGTGGCCCGCGGCGAGCGTGAAGGGCAGCGCGGGCGAGCCGAAGTACCCCGGCGTCGCGGGCTGCGCGCGCCACGACGAGATCACCGCGGCCGCCTGTGGTGCGAGCACCAGCGCGAGGGCCGCGCACACCGCCAGCGCGGCGCGCCAGGGCACGCGGTCGTCGCGCGTGCGGGCCGAGAGCAGCGCGGGCACGGCGAGCGCCGAGAGCGGGAGCGTGACCTCGCGCGCGCCCGCCCCGAGGCACGCGAGGGCGGCGCCGAGGGTGAGCGTGGCGCGCAGGTCGAAGCGCGCCCCGACGTGCAAGAGGGCCATCCCCGTGAGGCACAGCCCGGTGGCAGAGACGAGAAACTCGTCGGTGGGCGCGAGCGCGATGGAGACCGGTTGCAGCGCGAGGAGCACCGCCGCCGCGAGGCCCGCGTGGCGCGAGCGCGTGACCATCGCGGTGTAGGCGCTGAGCGCGACCACCGCCGCCGACGAGCGCGCGAGGTCGATCACCGCGGGGCGGCGTCGCGCGGCGCGGTGAGGGCGTGCTCGACGAGCGCGACGCGGTCGCTGCCCCAGAAGAGATCGCGGCCGTCGACCACCCAGGTGGGCACGCCGAACACGCCCGCTTCCAGGGCGCGCTGTGTGGCCTCGACGAGCGACTGCTTCACGGCGGGCGACTGCGTGCGCGCGAGCGTCGCGTCGGCGTCGTCGCCGAGGAGCTCGGCGAGCACGGCGTCGTCGTTGATGTCGCGATCGTCGGCCCAGTAGGCGCGAAACACCGATGCGCGAAACGCGTCGCGGCGGCCTTCGGGCAGCGCGATCCACGCGCGCAGGGCCTTCACGGTGCTCATCGGAAAGCGCGACGGAAAGCGGTACGGCGCGCCGAGGTGGGCGGCCTGGCGCTCGAGGTCGAGGGCCGTGTACCGCTGCTTGGCCGCGGGGTACGTGGCGAGGGGCACGTTGGCCTGCCCGATGGCCTTGAACACCGCGCCGAGCAGGAGCGGACGCCACACGAGCGTCGCCCCCGTGCGCCGCGCGAGGGCCTCGGCCTGCAGGCTCCCGAGGTACGCGTAGGGGGAGCTGAAATCCCAGTACACCTCGAGCGTTCGCCCGGTGCGCGGCGCTTCGAAATCGGCCTGCTGCGAAGGCGCATCGAAGAGGTGCGTGCGGTCGTTGCCCCAGTAGAGCTCGGCCCCGTCGACCACGTACGCCGGGGCGCCGAACACGCCCAGGGCGACGGCCTCGTCGGTGCGCCGGCGGAGCTCGTCGCGGAGGGCGTCGTCGCCGAGGCGCGCCAGCACGGCGTCGGCGTCG
>CAISKJ010001648.1 GCA_903885885.1 uncultured delta proteobacterium | reverse complement strand
CGCTGCAGTCGGTGAGCCCCGAGCTCCGCGCGGCGCTGCTCGCCCAGCTCGACGAGTCGACGCGCCACGAGGTGACCGCGCTGCTCGCCTACGCCGAAGACGCCGCGGGCGGGCTCATGAGCCCGCGCTTCGCCCGGCTGCGCCCCGAGATGACCGTCGACGAGGCCGTGCGCTACCTCCGCAGGCAGGCGCAGGAGCACGTCGAGACCATCTACTACGCGTACGTGCTCAACCCCGAGCAGCGGCTCCTGGGGGTGGTGTCGTTCCGCGACCTCTTCTCGGCCTCGGGGGAGAAGCGCCTCTCGGAGGTGATGCACGGCGACGTGGTGACCGTGCCCGACACGATGGATCAAGAGGCCGTCGCGCGGGTGATCGCCCACCACGACCTGCAGGCGCTCCCCGTGCTCGACGCCGAAGGTCGCATGAAGGGCATCGTGACCGTCGACGACATCGTGGACGTGGTGCAGCAGGAGGCCACCGAAGACATTCAGCGCCTCGGCGGCATGGAGGCCCTCGACACGCCCTACCTCGCCACGGGCTTCGTCGCGATGGTGAAGAAGCGCGCGGGCTGGCTCTCTGCGCTCTTTCTCGGCGAGATGCTCACCGCTACCGCGATGGGGCGCTTTCAGGGTGAGATCGAGCGCGCTGTGGTGCTCGCGCTCTTCGTGCCGTTGATCATTTCGTCGGGCGGCAACGCGGGCTCGCAGGCCACCACCCTGGTGATTCGCGCGATGGCCCTCGGCGAGGTGCGGCTCCGCGACTGGGGGCGCATCGTGCGGCGCGAGGCCGCCGCGGGGCTCACCCTGGGCGCCGTGCTGGCCGCCATCGGCTTCGTGCGCATCGTGGTGTGGGAGTCGCTGTTTCACACCTACGGTCCGCACTACCTCGCCGTGGCGTTCACGGTGTCGCTGAGCCTCGTGGGCGTGGTGCTCTGGGGCACGCTCTCGGGCTCGATGCTCCCGCTCTTGATCCGTCGCCTTGGCTTCGACCCCGCGAGCGCGTCGGCGCCCTTCGTGGCCACGCTCGTCGATGTGTCGGGGCTGGTGATCTACTTCTCGGTGGCCTCGATCGTGCTCCGCGGGACGCTCTTGTCGCGCGCGAAGAGGGTTGCGGGGCGCGGCGCCCGACGGGCACGATGCGCCATGGCAATCGGAGCGGTGCGATGAGCGGGGCGGCCCAAGACACAGACACGGTGCGCAGCGCGGTGCCCCTGGCCGACCTCTCGGCCCTCGACGCGGCGCTGAAGAAGGGCGACGAGGCCGTGCGCGAGGCCCTTCGCAAGCTGCGCCCCGCCGACGTGGGCAAAGACCTCTCGCGGCGCACCGTGGCCGAGTGCGAGCGGCTGGTGGCCCAGAGCGACGACCGCGCGGCGGCGGCGATGCTGCGCGCGGCGCACCCCGGCGTGGCGGCGAAGGTGCTCGAGGCGCTCGACCCGCAGCGCGTGGGGCGGGTGCTGGGCTTTCTGCCCACCGACCATCAGGTGACCATTCTCGGGGTCGTGCCCGCGCCCGTGCGCGAGCGCATCGAGGCGTCGTTTACGGTGGCCGAGAAGGAGCGCGTCGACCGGCTGCTCGCG
>CAISKJ010001647.1 GCA_903885885.1 uncultured delta proteobacterium | reverse complement strand
GGGTGGGCGGGGGCGGCGTCCATCACGACGAGCTCCACCGACGGGCGCGCGGCGGGGCCGCGGAAGGAGCCCGCGCGGCGCTCCTGCGCGAGGAGCACGGCGTCGCCCACCACGGCGAGGTCGGGGGCGCGAAACGCGTCGGCGCGGCGGGGGGTGTAGGGCTCGCTCTCGCGCACGTCGCGGGTGTGGAGGCGCTGCGTGGCGTAGGGGGCGGGCCAGCGCGCGAGGGCCGTGAGCGTGCCGTCGGGCTCGGCCGAGAGGGAGAGCGAGGGCGTGAGCGCGTCGCGGCCGGGCGGGCTCTCGCCGCGGGGAAAGGCGTGCTCGCGCACGGACCCATCGGGGGTGACCACGTAGGCGGTGACGGCGCGGCCGCGGGCGATGGCGAAGGCGACCCCCGCGGGGCCTCGGGCGAAGCCCGCGACGGCGTCGGGCCCCGGGGCGTCGCCGGTGTAGATCACCGCGGGGGCGCCCTCGTCGGGCACGCGCACCACGCGCACGCGCACGCTCCCGTCGACGCGGCCCGCTTTGGGAGAGACCAGCAGGGCCCAGGAGAAATACGCGTCGCGCGCGACGGCCACGGGGCGCTCGGCCGCGTCGGTGGTGACCGACACGGTGGCGGTCACGTCGCAGCGGCCCGGGGCCACGGTCGAGGGCGAGGCGCCGCGCACCACGGCGTACACGGCCACGACGATGGCCGCGGAGACGGCGCCCGCCGAGACGAGCACCATCGGGCGAGAGATCGGCGTGCGGGGACCGGCCATGGAATCGTCGCTCCTGCGAAACGCGCTCGCGCTGCGCGAGAAGGGCTGTATCCTCGCGCCCCGGCGAAGGCAACACGCACGTAAGGACGAGGACGTGTCGGGCGAAACACCACTGCTGTTCGGGCGCTATCAGCTCCTGGAGAGGATCGCGCGCGGAGGGATGGCGGAGGTCTTCAAGGCCAAGAGCCACGGCGTCGAGGGCTTCGAAAAGGTCGTGGTGCTCAAGCGCATCTTGCCTGAGCTCGCGGAGAGCCAGCAGTTCGTCGAGATGTTTCTCAACGAGGCGCGCCTCTCGGTGGCGCTCTCGCACGCCAACATCGTGCAGGTGTTCGACCTCGGCCGCGAGGAGGACACCTACTTCATCGCGATGGAGTACGTCGCCGGGATGGACCTCGGCCAGGCCGTGCGCATCGCGCGCCGGTCGAACAGCCCCGCGCCCATCGACCTCTGCGTGTACATCGGCTGCGAGGTGGCCCGCGCCCTCGACTACGCGCACCGACGCAAAGACGCCTCGGGCCGCCTCCTCGGGCTCGTGCACCGCGACATCTCTCCGCAGAACGTGCTGCTGTCGTTCGAGGGCGAGGTGAAGGTCACCGACTTCGGCATCGCCAAGGCCCGCTCGACGGCCGAGTTCGCGGGCACCGTGAAGGGCAAGCACGCCTACATGGCGCCCGAGCAGGCCGAGGGGTTTCCCGTCGACGCGCGGGCGGACCTCTACTCCCTCGGCGTCACCCTGTACGAGGTGCTCGCGGGGCGTAACCCCTTCTTCGCCCAGTCGGCCGAAGAGATGCGCCGCAAGGCCCTCACGGGCGAGCGCAAGCCCCTGCGCGAGGCGCGCCCCGACGTGCCGTCGAGCCTCGTCGACCTCGTCGACCGCGCCCTCGCGCACGAGCCCGGCGACCGCCCCACCACGGCCGCGCGCATGTACGAAGACCTCGCGTCGGTGCTGCACTCCCTCGGCCGCCGCGTGGGGCCGCGCGACCTCGCCGAGTGGCTCCAGGGCCTGCGCGCGACGCAGCTCGCGGGCCGCGACGACGACATGCGCGCCTCGATGGTGGGCGTCGAGCCCGCCAGCTTCGTGAGCGCCCCCAACGCGGCGCACACCCCCGTGGTGCACAGCCTCGACGAGGTGCGCGACGCGACCCTGCTCGCGCTCTCCATTCACGCCGACGACGAGGTCGCGCGCGACGTGCTGGCCCCCGTCGGGCACCTGGCCG
>CAISKJ010001646.1 GCA_903885885.1 uncultured delta proteobacterium | reverse complement strand
TCCGCGAGCGGGGCGTATCGCTCGACGGCGAGACGGCCTACACCACGTATTTTCGCGACCCCGACGGCCGCCGCGTGGCGGTGTCCACCTACGCGCTGCCGTAGGGCACCGACGGTCGACGCGCGCCTTCTCAGACCATGGCGCGGGGCGGCACGACGCCTTCGGCGCCGTCGACCTTCACGTCGCATTCGAACACGTCTTCCATGAGGTCGGCCTTGCGCAGCGCCGTCCACCGCTCGAGCGAGAGCGCGGCCTCGCCGACCACCCGGGGGTTGGCCACGGCGCGCAGCGCGATGCGCCCCGGCGTGAGCCGCACGGCCACCTCGAGCACCTTGCCCTGATGCTCGCGGTCGAACGCGTCGGCCACGCGCAGGAGCGCCGCGAGCTTGCGCACCACGGCGCGCTCCCTGCGATCGAGCTTGCGGTAGCCCGGGTGCGACAGGTCGGGCAGCGACTTGCGGTGGTAGCGCGCCACGTTGGCGACGACCTCTTTGTGCGACGGCGACAGGCCCATGAGGTCGGCGTGCGTAATGAGGTAGTACGTGTGCTTGTGGTGCGACTCGAAGCCCACGAAGTCGCCGATGTCGTGCAAGAGGGCCGAGAGGCGCAGGAGCCTGCGCTCTTCGGGGCCCATGTGGTGCAGGTCGGCGAGCTGATCGAAGAGCGACGTGGCGAGCTCGGCGACGTGGCGCGCGTGGGCCTCGTCGAAGCGGTACTTCTTGCCCAGCTCGACGGCCTCGGCCTCGACCTCGGCCTGCTCGCCGCGCTCGTCCCACACGCGAAACGCGCGGTCGACGAGCTCGGCGAGGATGCCGTCTTTGAGGCCCACGCCGGGGGCCGCGATGGTGGCGCAGCCCACGCGCTCGGCCACCGCCGACAGCACGAACATGGCGGGCACGATGACGTCGGCGCGGTCGCCGCGCAGGCCCCAGCGCTCGCGGCGCGCGGCGGCGGGCACGGCGGCCATCTCGTCGCGCAGCGTGCGCATGAGGGGCACGTCGATGCCGATGCCGTCGTCGGTGGCCGCGGCGGCGATGGCCGCGATGGCGTCGACGTTGCCGCCGGTGGCGATCACCACGTCGGGGCGCGCGCCCTGGAGCACCTGGGCCTCGTCGAGGAGGCGGTCGATGTACTCCGCGAGGAGCTCGCGGCGCTCGGCGCTCACGGCCTCGTCGCCCGAGAGAAAGGCCTCTTGCAGGCGCACGGTGCCCAGCGGGAGCGACACCGAGGCCCGCGGCGCCGCGCCGGCGAGCACGGTGAACTCGACGCTGCCGCCGCCGATGTCGATGAGCAGCGCGCGCCGCGTGCCGAGCTCGACCGCGTGGAGCACCGCCACGAGCACGAGGCGCGCCTCTTCGACCCCCTCGATCACGTCGAGCTTGACGCCGGCCTCGCGCGCGGCGCGCTCGACGAGCACGTCGGCGTTCTGCGACTCGCGCACGGCGCTGGTGGCCACGGCGCGGTACGCGTCGACGTTGGACGAGCGCATCACCTCGCGGAAGCGCTTGAGCGCGTCGACGGCCTCGAGGAGCGCCGCGGGGGCGAGGCGCCCGGTGAGGAACACGTCGCGCCCCAGGCGGATGGGCGCGCGCTCCGAGGCGACCTCGCGCACGTCGCTCGGGCCGTTGGCCTCGACGACGCGGAGGCGCATCGCGTTGGAGCCGACATCGATCGCTGCGAACCTTGTCATCGGTGTGTCCGCCGCGTTCGTACGACAATCCAGCGTGCGCCGCGAGGGTCGATCGAAGGCACGGGGTGCCGTTCGTGTGACATCGCCGACGAGGCTCCGGTGCCGCCCTGCGCTCCCTCGCGGAGGGAGGTAGGTAGGCGGCCCGGCTGCACCCCCGATCAAGCTACCGTTGCTTCGTTTCCGATCTGGCGGGATTCACAAGTCAGTGGTCAGCCGGGCCATAGCGCCGCGAGGAAGAGACTCCCTCTTGCGGAACGCTCGGACGACTACCCCGTTCTTCGCCCGAACGCAAGCGCTCATTCGTCGCCCGCATCGCGCGCGATCGCGCCCTGCGCGATGGCGTCGAGGCCCACGCGCGCGCCCCACGCCTGCACCGCGCGGAGCCCGGCGCTCACGTCGACGGCGGGGGCGTAGCCGAGCTGCTTGCGCGCGCGCTGCACGTTGAAGTGCGTGCTGCGCCCGAGGGAGGCCACCTCGCTGCGCAGGCGCGCGGGCGCGGGCGACCGTCGCTCGTCGACCCAGGCGAGCGCGTAGGCCAGCGCGTAGGGCGTGCTCGCGCGGGGGAGGGTGACCCCGAGCGCGCCGGCGAGGCGGGTGAAGAACTCGCGCACGGTGATGCGCTCGTCGTCGGTGACGTAGTAGGTCTGGCCGGCGGCCTCGGGGACGCGGGCGGCGAGCAGCATCGCGGCGGTGAGGTTGCGCGCGTTGGTGGTGGCGCAGAGGGCGGCGCCGCCGTCGATCCAGCGGAAGCTCCCGTCGCGGGCGGCGCGCACGAGGCGGGCGGCGAGGCCCGTGTCGTCGACGCCCCAGAGCCACCCGGGGCGCAGCGCCACGGTCTCGAGGGCGGCGTCGCTCGCGGCGACGCAGAGGTCTTCGGCGAGGGCGCGCGTCTCGATGCGCGCGTCGAGAAAATCAGCGGGCTGCGCGAGGTCTTCGTCGACGTAGGGGCGTTGCCCGCCGCTCAGGGTGACGTCGGCCGTGGAGAGGTGCACCACGCGCCGCACACCCGCCGCGCGGCACGCCGCGAGGGTGTTCTCGACGCCGACGAGGTTCACCGCCTCGAGGTCGACGCGCGGCGCCTTCGGGTCGTCGAGGCGCGCGCAGTGAAACACCACCTCGACGCCCGCGGCCGCCGCGCGCACCGACGCCTCGTCGCGCACGTCGCCCTCGACCAGCGCGGCCCCGAGCGCCTCGAGGCGCGCGCGCGCGTCGGCCCGCGCGCCCGACCGCACGAGCGCCCGCACCGCGTGCCCCTCGGCGCGCAGCGCGGCCGCGAGCGCCCTCCCTACGAAGCCCGTCGCACCGGTGATGAGCGTGTTCACAGCGCGCCGGAGACTAGCGCAGCGAAGCCCCCGCAGGCAGCGCTCTTATGCCCGTTTCAGCGTGACAGTTAATGTCACCGATGGGGGTGCTCGCGAGGCCGCGGTGGTTATGATTCGAGGGGTGACGGTTACGATCCCGATCACAGTCGAATCCCCTGTTGCCGCGGAACGCACCCAGATGATTCATCACGCACTCTGCGCCGCTGTCGCCGCGGAATGAATTCCACGGCAACAAAGTCGATTTACGAGCAATCCGCCTGAAGTCCTGCTCCGCAGGACTCGCGCTCGGTGTCGCAGAGGCGGCAGTCCCGCGGCGCGGGACTTCCCAGCGTTTGGATCACGATTTGTCGTCGTTGCCGTCGAATTCATTCCGCGGCAACAGCGCGACAACGAGTGCCTTGTGGTCGGGGTTGTGGCCGATTCGAGGCGTCACAAACGGAGCATCACGCGATGAGCACGCGCCCCATGAACGACAACGCCACGCCGAGCCTCGACACCGTGTACGCGGTGCTCGCGGCCTCCCTCTCGCCCGTGCACCGCTGGGCGCTGCGGGGCTGGGCCGAGCACATTCGCGGCGCGCGGCACCAGAACCACGCGGCCAACTCGTGGGCGCGGCACCGCCACGAGTTCGACGCCGTGCGCGACCCGGCCGAGGCCCTCGTGATCGCGCGCTGCGTCGACTTCGGCGTGGCCCCCGACGAGGCGCTGTCGCTCCTCGAAGAGCGCATCGCCGCGCACGACGCGAAGTGCGCCGCTGCTTGATGGGGTGTTGCAGCGCGCGCAGCGGTAGGGCGTCGTCGAACAGCCGCGGCAACAGCGCGCGAGCGCGCGAATGCGATTGACCAACGCGCGGGTGTTGCGGCATCGGTCCGAGGAGGGAGCTCGCCGAGGGAGGCGGGCTGAGGCGGAGGGACAGACGGTATGTTCGACATCGCAAGGGTTCCTGTGGCGCGCCAGAAGGTGGTGGGCGACGCGCTCGCGGGCGTTGTTCCCGCGGCTGACGCGAAGGCGTCGAAGAAGGGCGAGGCGCTGCCTGATGACGTGCTGGCGCTCGGTCGCGAGGTGCTCACCCGCACGCGCGCCCTCGAGCTGGTGGCGTCGCTGCCGAAGCTCGCCATCGACAACACGGCAGACCGGGTCTTCGGCGGGTACTTCAAGATCCTGCTGGGCGAAGCGCAGTGCCTCGACGGCACGCTGTCGCCGCTCTCGTCGGCGCTCGAAGCCCGTCGCCGCGCGGCGGTGCTCGTGCGCACCAAGGCCTACAAGAAGGGCGTGCGGGTGCTCAAGCTCGAGATGAGCCAGCAGTACCAGGAGATGCGCGGGATCGTGCTCGCGCTACGGTCGCCCGAGCTCGTCGAGTCGATCAAGGTGCTGGGGCACGCGCACCACGTCGACCACCTCGAAGCGCAGCTTGCGCCCTACGGCGTCGCGGTGAAGGCCCCCAACGGCGACGACCTCGAGAAGCTCTCCGACGCGTGGCACGCGGCCTTCACGCGCTTCGTCGCGGCGGTGGTGTCGAAGTGGCCCGAGGGCCACGCCACCCGCGAGGCGCTGCTCAAGCCCTACCAGCGCGCGCTCGACGCGCAACGCGCCGAGCAGGCCGCCGCGCGCAAGGCGACGCGCAAGCGCAAGGCCGACACGCAGTAGTCGCGGCGATCGCATCGGTGGGCCCGTGTCCGGCGGTGGATGTCGATCCGTCGCGTGGACACCGAGGCCCGGATCGGATCCGTGGGGAGGACATCGCCGCGCGGATCGGATCCGTGGGGAGGACATCGCCGCGCGGATCGGATCCCCTTCGCTTCGAGGCGCCCTCGCGGTTGCGGTCGAGGGCCGCGAGCCGCAGTCAGAACCGAAGCGTCCCGCCCACGGCGAGACCGCCCGCGGTGGGCGTGACCGCCGCCGTGGGCGCGGCCTCGCGCCGCGACCCGCGGACGCGCGCGATCACGTACCAGAGGGCTCCGCCCGCCACGAGCGCGCCACCCGCGGCGAGTGCCACGTTCGTACCCACGAGCAGGTCGCGGTAGCTCGCGTCACGGTCTTGCGACGGGGGCAGGCAGTAGCCCATCGCGTTGCACTGCGCGTCGCGATCGTCGCGCGCCGCGCCCGCCAGCGCGTACAGAACCCCCGCGGTGACGAATCCCGCGGCGCCGACGCCCGCGACCACCCACGGACCCGTGCCGGGACCCGAGCGCGCGGGCGGTGGCGTGGGCGAGGCGAGCAGCGACGGCAGCTCGACCGACACGTCGGTGACCGCGCCCGGGCTCACACGCAGCGCGCGTCGAAAGGGCGTACGCCCCGCCGCGCTGGCCTCGACGAGCACCTCGCCGGGCGTCACGACACGGGGTACATCGCGCAGGTCCGCGGGCACGTCGGCGTTTGCGATGCGCACCCGCGCGTTGGGGGGCAGGGCCACGGGCAGGCGCAGCCGCACCCGACCGAGCGACGGTTCGAGCGCGCTCGCCACAGAAGTGCAGGTCTCGATGATCGACGCGCGGTTGGCGGCGCTCGCATCGGCCTGCGCGGCGCGCGCGCATGCCAGGGCGCTCGCGTAGGCGTCTACGAGCTGTCCGAGGGCGCGCTGCTCCTGTGCGATCATGAGGCCGAGCGAAGGCGTCATGCGAATGCGCCCTGCGCGTAGGGCGAGGTCGAGGGCGTGCGCGTGGTCTCCAGCGGTGCGCGCCTGGTCGGCCTGCGCCACGAGCTCCTGGCGCGCGGCGAGGTCGGCGCCCGTCTGGGCCGACGCGATCGTAGGGATGAGCACGAGCGACAGGGCGAGCAAGGGGTGCGAGCGCAACGGGTTACTCCACGGGGTGCTGACAGTCGGGGCCGGTGCACTGCGCCGACGCTGCGGGCGTCGCGGCGGGCTGCGCCGCCACGCGGGCGTCGCCGTGCGAGGCGTGGCGCGCTGCGGCGTGCGAGCGCGTCGGGTGCGCGTGCGCCGTGACGGAGGGCGCCGACGCTTCGGCGCGGGCGACGATCGCGGGGGGAGCCCCGGCGTCGACGGTCGCGACCGGTGCTGCGACGACGGCGCGATCGGCGACCGGGGACGGCGTGACCTGCGTGACCGCGGGCGCGAGGTCGGCCGCCCGCGGCGAGGCTGCGACCGGGGCGGGGTCGCGCGTCGTCCGCGCGATGATCACAGCGCCCACGAGCAGCGCCGCGACGAGGGCGACGACCCCGGTGGTGCGGCCGCTCCGGCGGGTGGGCTCGGCGGCGGTCAAGCGCACCGCCATGGTGTCGCCGATGTTGTTGGCGGCCTCGCGCGGCGCGACGGCGGTCTTCGCCGGTGCGGGGCTCGGCGCGACGGGCGCCGCAAGCGCCGGCTGCGAGGCGCGCACAGCGCTGCCCCACAGGACCCGCGCGCGCTCACTGGCGAAGGGGAGGAGCACGGCCATGAGCTCGCGCAGCGACGGGAAGCGCGCCGCGGGGGCGCGCGCCATGGCGCGGAGCACGATGGCTTCGAGCGTCGGGGGGATGTCGGCGCGCAGCGCGCGCGGCGGCGCGAACACGCCGTCTCCGACCATGCGCAGCACCACGTAGATGTTGTCGGCCCGGAAAGCCTGCTGCCCGGTGAGGCACTCGTAGAGGATCACCCCGAGCGCGTACTGATCGCTGCGGGCGTCGGAGTCGCGGGAACTCTCGATCTGCTCGGGGGCCATGTAGGAGGGGGTGCCGAGCAAGGCGGCGGTGCCGGTGCGCTTCGCCTCGTCGCCCGACACGACGCGCGAGATGCCGAAGTCGAGCACCTTGGGGTGCGCCGCGCCCGTCGCGTCGCGGGTGACGAAGATGTTGTCGGGCTTGAGGTCGCGGTGCACCACGCCCGCCGCGTGGGCGGCGTCGACGCCGGCGATCACCGGGAGCAGGAGGTCGACCGCGGCGTCGGTCGCCATGGGGCCGGGGGCCTTCAGCAGATCGCCGAGACTCGAGCCCGTGAGCAGCTCCATGATGAGATAGGGCGTGCCCTCGTGGACGCCGACGTCGGTGACGTCGACCACGTTGGGGTGCCGAATGGCCGCCGCGGCCTTGCCCTCGCGCTCGAAGCGCGCCTGAACTTCGGGGGAGCGCGCATAGCGCGGGTGCAGCACCTTGAGCACCACGAGCTTGTCGAGGCCCGTGTGCACGGCCTTGTAGACGGCCCCCATGGCGCCCGCGCCCAGGCGCGCGATGATTCGGTATCGCCCGAACTGCGTGCCCTCCGCCAGCTCCGTGTCATCCATCGCGCTCGCGCACCCTATCGCAGCTCACAGCGCCGGGGGAACCCCCGAGCGCGCGGATCGCTCTCGATCGGCCGGCCGGGGGCAGCGGGGTGGGGCCGCGGAATGGAATTCCACGGCAACATGCGGCGCCTGCGGAAGTCGCTTGAAGTCTGCTTCGCAGACTGTCGATTGGCACCGGACGCAGCGGGGCGTGAGGGGCTTCGGTGGGGAGCGGCTTCGACGTGGTGGCGTTCGAGGGTCGGTGCGGGGGCGTTCGAGGGTCGGTGCGTTCGACCAACACGAGGGTCGGTGCGTTCGACCAACACGAGGGTCGGTGCGTTCGAGCGAGCTCCTCGGGGACTTCAGCCCGTCGTGAGGTTTCCGGTGATCTCCCAGGGCTCGGGCCGTTGTTGCGTCGCGTGGTGGGCGCGCTGGTCGAGGATGTAGGCGCTGAGCGCTTCGACGTTGTCGGCGTTCGCCGAGCGCGCCCACTAGCCACCCTGCCAGTGGAGCGTTGCACACCCCTCGACGAGGTGCTGGTTCCAGCGTCGGGCGCTCGCGCCCATCATCGCCTTGACCGCGTCGCAGAGCGTGCCGGTCGCGGCGAGCTGGAGGAGCACATGCACAGGGTCGCCGGACGCGCCGAATTCCAGCAGCGCCGCGCAGCGCGCGGGGAGCGCGTCGACCAGGAGCCCCTTCAGATGGGCGTCGAGGGAGGGAGGCAGGAGCGGGGCTCGATGTCGTGTGGTCCCGATCACATGAACGAGCCGGCGCGTGTCGGCGTGGGGATTATACATGGGCGCGGTTCTCGCCCCCGCGCGTCGCCGGTTGCGTAGCCCATCGAAGATTGTGCGAACAGCGCGCCCACCGCCGCGACCGCCGGTGATGTTTTCAATCGCACCCCACGCGAGCGACAGTCTGCGAAGCAGACTTCAGACGGGTCCCCAGGCGCCGCATGTTGCCGTGGAATTCCATTCCGCGGTCAGCGTGGAAGAACACAGCGGAAGCCGACGCTCGGGTTCCGGTTCGACGGGCCGAGGTTCAGGTCCAGGGAGAACACCCCGGCCTGGGTCCCGGTGTTCCAGTCGCCGCCGCGGACCGCTGCGGAAGGCATTCCGCTGACGTCGGTCGAGCCGTTGGAGACGCGGCTGTTCACGTTCCAGGTGCGGTCGTCGTTGTCGGCGCTGTAGCCCGTCGGCCAGGGGCTCGTGGGCGTCGGATCGAGGAGGCGCTGGGGGGCGATGGCGGGTACCGTCGGCATCGTCGCGACCATCGGGACGCTGAGCGCGCTGCCCGCGCCCGTGTACCACTCGTCGGTCCACTCCCACACGTTGCCGATCACGTCGTGCACGCCCGCCGCCGAGATGCAGGCGCGGGTGGTGGCCGCAGGGAGCGCGCCGCCCGACGAGACGTTGCAGGTGGCGTCGTCGGTGGTGCCGCTCGCGGCAGCCAACCACTCGGTGCGTGTCGCGAGGTGCTTGCCCGACGCCACGCACGCCTCGTTGGCTTGAAACCACGTCATGTTCACCGAAGGGAAGCCCGGGTGGCTGAGAGCCTGCGCGGGCGCCGCGCCGCGCGGGTGCGCGCCCGAGGGCTGGAGCCCCGACGATTCGACGGCCGTTCCGACGCCGCCGGAGCCGTTGGCCGTACCGAGTGGCGTGCCGTTGTTCGACTGATGGATTGATGCCTCGAAGCGGTCGATCCAGAAGGCGCCCACGGTGCCCACCTTCACCACATGATCGACCACGGGCGTCGTGCCGAGCATCACCGCGCGCGTACAGACCGTGCCCGGCGACTCGGCGGGCGCGAGCGTGTAGCCGCGGGGGCAGTCGGGGTTGGGGTTGGTCGCGACCGCGAGTTGTGTTGTGAGCGTCGCGTTCTGCGTGGTGAGCGTGGTGAGGCGCGCCTCGAGCGAGGCGAGGCGCATGTCGAGGGCGCTGCCGGTGGAGGCCGCTGTGGCGTTCTCGGCCTCGATGGCGAAGGGCCCGGCGCCGAGCTTCGTGCGAGGGCGCGCGGTGCCGTCGACGGTGAGCTCGAGCCAGAGGGTGTGGTTGGCGTGGACTACGCTGGTGCACGCGTCGACGAGCGGGAGCTCGAAGGCGCCGTTGACGGGCGTGAGCGTGGTGGTGGTCGCACCCGAGTTGCACGCCGTCTCGGCGCCGCCCGAGGCCAACGTGAACACCGCCACGCGGAACATGTGCGGGCCTGCCGAGGCGCCTTCGAGCGTGCCGCGGTAGACCATCGTGGGCATCGTGGGGATGCCGATGGCGCGCACCTGATGGACGACCAGCCCGGTGAGCGCGGCCGTGAGCGAGGCCCCGAGGGCGACGGCAGCGAGCGTGCGACGGTTCATGGCGCGATGCCTCCAGTTACACAGAGCGAGCGGTCAGGGGTGCAGGTGCGGGCCACGGATTCGAGCGAGTGCCGGACGCGCAGGGAGCCGCTGGAAACCGTGCCCAGTGTCGTGATGCCACCGCGCACCGTGAGGGCGGGAGGCGGCGCGTCGGGCGCGTCGGCGGGTGTCGATGCGTCGGTGACGTCCGCAGGGGCCGAAGCGTCGGTGACGTCTGCGGGCGTGGTGGCGTCGGAGACGTCAGCGGGCGCGGATGCGTCGGAGACGTCAGCGGGCGGCGAGTCGGGCGGAGCCGCGTCGGGATAGGGGCGGTAGCGCCAGTCGTCGGGCGCGCAGGCGGTCGCCGAGAGGAGCGCCAGCAATGCGAGGCGTTGTATGGGAGCACCCATTGCGAGGGCGAAGTTAGCGCAACCGGTGAAGCGGCTGGAAGCGCGATCCGCGCGCGAGGTGCGGCGTCCGTGCGCGCGACGGGCGCGTTCAGGCGTGAGCGGCGGGGCCGCGGAATGGAATTCCACGGCAACATGCGGCGCCTGCGGAAGCCGTCTTAAGTCTGCTTCGCAGACTCTCGATCGGGCACCGGGCGCAGCGGGGCGTGAGGGGCTTCGGTCGGGACGGCGGCCGAGGCGGGGGCGTTCGACGGTCGGTGCGTTCGACCCGCACGTGGGGTGGTGCGTTCGAGCATCTCCTCGGAGAGTTCAGCCTGTCGTGAGCTTTGCGGTGATCTCCCAGGGCTCGGGCCGTTGTTGCGTCGCGTGGTGGGCGCGCTGGTCGAGGATGTAAGCGGTGAGCGCTTCGACATCGTCGGCGTTCGCGGAGCGCGCCCAGTAGCCACCCTGCCAGTAGAGCGTCGCGCTCCCACCGAAGAGCTGCTGGTTCCAGCGTCGGGCGCTCGCGCCCTTCATCGCCTTGACCGCGTCGCAGAGCCTGCCGGTCGCGGCGAGATGGAGGAGCACATGCACATGGTCGCCGGACGCGCCGAATGCCAGCAGCGCCGCGCAGCGCGCGGGGAGCGCGTCGACCAGGAGCCCCTTCAGATGGGCATCGAGAGAGGGAGGGAGGAGCGGGGCTCGATGTCGTGTGGTCCAGATCACATGAACGAGCAGGCGCGTGTCGGCGTGGGGATCGTACATGGGGGCTGTTCTCGTCCCCGCGCGTCGCAGGTTGCGTCGCCCATCGAGGATTGTTCGAACAGCTCGCCCACCACCGCGACCGCCGGTGATGTTTTCGATCGCATCACACGCGAGCGCCAGTCTGCGAAGCAGACTTCAAACGGCTTCCGCAAGCGCCGGATGTTGCCGTGGAATTCCATTCCGCGGTCTCCGCGCGCATCGTCGCACGCGGCGGCGCTCACCGCGTGTTGGCGCAGCAGCGAAAGCCCGTGCTGTAGTCGTGGTAGCCTGGGTAGTGCGCGCGCGTGGCGTAGTCGCACCCGCGGCCGTTGATGATCACGTCGGCGTAGTAGCCGCCGCGGAACACCCCGCGGTTGCTGCGCACCGTGTCGACCCACTCGTGCAGGTTGCCCACCATGTCGAAGACGCCGTAGCGCCCGCGGCAGCGCGCGTGCGACCCGGTGCGCGTGAGCGAGCGCGGCAGCGTGTTGAGCCGCGGGTCGTTCATCTCGCGGTCGTGAAACACGTTGCCGCCGCCGAAGATGCGCGGCACCGGGTTGACCCCGTTGTCGTTGCAGCGGCCGCTCACCTGCGCGGGGCCGTAGGGCCACTCGGAGGGCGCCGGGCCCTTGCAGGCGCGCGTCCACTCGGGCTCCGTGCACAATCGCTTGCCCGCGGCGGCGCAGGCGGCCCGCGCCTGCACCTGCGAGATGTACCCCTGCGGGGTCACGCCGCGGCGCGACTGCGCGCGCACGCGCACGCCCGGCGCGGGGGTGGCGAAGGGGCTCCACGGACGCGTTCGCGCGCGCGACAGCACCTCGACGAGGGAGCCCTCGTAGAGGTCGACGCAGTAGGTTCCCTCGATCATGGCCATGCCCGCGGGGCACCGGGGCCTGCGGCCCGGCACGAAGCCCGCGAGCACCGTCGAGAGCGCCGCGACGGCGGCGAGCGAGGCGGCCACGCGCACGCGCTCACCCGCGGCCGGGCGGCGGCAGCGACACCTCGCGCGACATGCGGTCGTCGTCGCGGGCGAGGTACCCGTAGCGCGCCGCGAACTCCTCCACCGTGGTGCCCGCGATGGCGGCGAGGCGCGCGGCCTGGTGGGTGTCGTCGAAGTCCTCGCGGCGCAGGCGCATCATGTAGCTGCGCGCGATGCGGTAGCGGTCTGACTGGGTGTCGACCATGCGCACGCGCGACCGCCCCGACGCGCGGTCGATGAGCGCCTCGAAGGGCACCGGGCGAAAGCACCCGCCCTGCATCGAGACCATGGCGCTCATGCCGCCCTCGATGAGGTACCGCGAGGCGCAGTATCCGAGGTCGCGCGTGTACTCCATGTCGACGGGGATGGGGTCGGCGCAGCGCAGCTCGTAGCCGATGTTGCGGGCCACCACGAGCACGTCGAGGTTGCTCGCCCGCAGGCGCTCGACCACGCGGTTCTTGAGCACGTCGGCGAAGTTGATCTCGCCGTAGCGCAGGCCCCCGTGCTGGTCGCGCTCCACGCCGGGGAGCGTCGCGAGCTCCTCGGGGGCGAGGCGCTCGATGAGCCCCTCGGCGAGCACCGCGAGGCCGTCGCGGCGGTCGTTGGCGAGGCGCTTGATCATCGCGCCCACCAGCGTGTCGACGATGGTGTCGAGGCGCACGGGGCCGTCGCCGAACTCCTCGGGAATGAGCGTGAGCGTCGCGCCCGCGGCCTTGCCGATGCCGAGCGCGAGGTGCCCGGCCTTGCGGCCCTGCGTCACCACCAGGTACCAGCGGTGCGTGGTCTTGGCGTCGACCATGAGGTTCTTCACGATCTCGACGCCCACGTGCCGCGCGGTCTGATAGCCGAAGGTGTCGATGTCGGGCGGCAGGTCGATGTCGTTGTCGATGGTCTTGGGCACGTGGGCCACGTGCAGCTGCCCGTGCGAGCGGTCGGCGAGGCGCCACGCCGACCACGCCGACCCGTCGCCGCCGATGGTCACCAGCTTGTCGACGTTGAGCCGCATCAGCGACAGGAGCGCCGCGTCGAGGTGCTTTTCGTTCTTCGTGGGGTTCGCTCGCGAGATGCCCAGGTGCGAGCCGCCGCGAAAGTGAATGCGGCTCACGCTCTCGAGGGTGAGCGGCGACACGTGCTTGATGTCGCCCTCCATGATCCACCGGAAGCCATCGTGAATGCCCACCACGTCGATGCCCGACAGGTGCGCCCGGATCGTGGACGCTGCGATCACGCTGTTGATGCCTGGCGCGGGCCCCCCCGCGCAGAGAATCGCCAGCCGCTTCGGTCGATGTGTCATGTAGAACGCCTCACCGTGCGCGACTCTACCCGCGGATCGCCGCGACGGTCGACGGACTTTCCGCGTGCGCGCACTCTGTGGGATGCTCCGACCCCATGCGCCTCGCTTTCGCCTCGACGCTCGTCCTGTTCGCCACCCTCGCAGGCTGCGCCGAAGACGCGCCGTACCTCACGTGCTCTCGCGACGCGCCCTGCTCCGGCGCGACGCGCCTGTGCCTCTCGAGCACGTCGGCCACGGGCAACACCGTGCGCTTCTGTTCGACGCGCTGCGCCACGCCCGCCGCGACCTCGACCGAGTGCCCCCGGCAACGGCGCGTGCATCCGCCTCAACGGCGGCGACCCGGTGTGCGTGCCGCGCTGCACCGCCGCGACCGACTGCCCCTTCGACAACGCCACGTGCGCGGTGCTCGGCGAGTCGCTCGGGGCGCGCGTGTGCTCGGTGCGCCCGTAGCTACCGCGCGGCGTCGAGCAGGGGCTGCATGCGCGCGACAAAATCGGCGAGCGGTCGCGCGCCCGACATGAAGTGTCCGTTGATGAAGAACGCCGGGGTGCCGAAGCGCACGTTGGTGCCCGTGATGGCCTCCATGTCGGCGCGAATGGCGGCCGCGTGGCGGTGGTCGGCGAGGGCCGCGCGCAGGCGCACCGCGTCGACGCCGAGGCCCACGGCGTAGCGCTCGAGGGCGGCCTCGGAGAGCCCCTCGTCGTCGCGCTGATGTGCGAACAGCGCGTCGTGAAAGGCCCAGAAGCCCTCGTCGCCGCGCTGCGCTCGCACCTCGCGCGCGGCCTCGGCGGCGGGCATGGCGTAGGGGTGCCCGGGGAGGGGATAGTCGCGCCACACGACGCGCAGCCGGTCGCCGAAGTGCTCGCGCAGCGCCGCGACGGTGGGCTCGACGCGCGCGCAGTACGGGCACTGAAAATCGCTGAACACCTGCATCACGAGGGGTGCGCTGGCGGGCCCGAGCGAGGGCGCGTCGGCGGGCACCGGGAGCGCGTGCACGTCGCCCCACGCGGGACGCGCGCCGCCGCGGTCGGGCGCGGGCAATGGCGCGCGCACCATCGCGGCGTAGAAGTCGGCCGCGGGCGCGGGGCCGGCGCGGTCTACGAGGGCGGCCGTGAGCTGTTCGAACACCTCGAGGGGCTGGGCGCCCGCCACGAGCGTGCCGTTGACGAAGAACGCGGGCGTGCCGTCGACGCCGAGGCGCTCGGCGAGCGCGCGGTCGGCGTCGAGCGCGGCCCGGTGCGCCCCCCCGTCGAGCGCGGCGCGGAGGCGCGCGACGTCGAGGCCCGCCATCGCGGCGTAGCGCTCG